>NZ_LWEY01001490.1:0-1855 GCF_001634935.1 Oleiphilus sp. HI0043
CACTGTCACGACCACTCACCGCTTCACCAAAAACCTGCCCGAGAAGATATCTCAGGCCGACATCGTAGTCGTTGCCGCCGGCAAACCTGGCTTAGTAAAAGGTGAATGGATTAAGCCTGGCGCAATTGTTATCGACGTGGGTATTAACCGTTTGGACGATGGCCGCTTGGTGGGTGATATTGAATTTGATGTCGCGCAAGAGCGCGCTGGCTGGATTACACCTGTTCCTGGCGGTGTAGGCCCCATGACAGTTGCAACGCTGATGGAAAATACGCTTTATGCAGCGAATGAGCTGCATAGCTAAGTTGAAGCAAGCCTGTAGGAAGAGGTCTCCGTACCTCCCTGGCGGACTGGCACAAAGTTTCTATGAAGCACCGCATTAGCGAGAGGTAGAACCCTCTGCCTACAAAAGAATATATACCAAACTCCACGTAGGCGGGGCCTCCGGCCGCGCGAACGAAACCGCTAGGCTATCTGATACACCGTGGAAAGACTTGCGCCCCGAGACGGGCCGCCTACAACTACAAACGCGCTATCTCGACAGTCACTTGTAGGCAGATGTCTCCGTGCCTCGCTGGCGGACTGGCACAAAGTTTCTATGAAGCACCGCATTAGCGAGGGGTAGAACCCTCTGCCTACGATTGAGTTTATTAGTGATTAAGAGCGGCGCCAGCTGGTACCATCTTTACTATCATCTAAGGTAATGCCCTGCTCTAACAACAGATCACGAATTCGGTCAGACTCCGCCCACTCTTTATTCGCACGTGCTTCTGTTCTTGCCACAACTAAAGTATCTATCTCATCATTTGATAAACCATCAGCCGAAGCTGCGCCTTTAAAGTAATCTTCAGGGTCTAATTGAAGAATACCCAAAGCTTCACCTAAAGAACGAAGCGTACTAGCCAAGGCCGCAACATTGTCACCTTCATCAGTACGTGCAACATTTAGCTCTCGAACCAAGTCAAACATCACGGCCAATGCTTCAGGCGTATTAAAGTCATCATCCATCGCTGTTTTAAAGCGCTCAAGATAAGACTCAACGCGCGCTTCAGAACTTAGCTCTGCCTCGCTCAAACCACGTAAAGACTGATATAAACGATCCAAGGTTGCTTGCGCTTCAACCAGGTTATCTTCGGAATAATCAACCTGACTACGATAGTGGCTAGACACTAGGAAGTAACGAATCACTTCAGCCGGATACTTTTCCAAGACTTCGCGAATGGTGAAGAAGTTACCCAAAGATTTAGACATCTTTTCTTTGTTTACACGAACAGCGCCTGCATGCATCCAGTAGTTCACATACTTCTGACCGGTTGCACCTTCAGACTGGGCAATTTCATTTTCATGATGTGGGAATTTTAAGTCTGGCCCGCCCCCATGAATATCAAAGGTATCACCCAAACAGCAAGTCGACATGGCTGAGCATTCAATATGCCAGCCAGGGCGACCATTCCCCCACGGGGATTCCCAGCTAGCCTCGCCTTCTTTTGCCGCTTTCCACAAAACAAAATCCAGTGGATTACGCTTATGCTTTTCAACATCGATACGCGCACCCGCCAACAGCTCTTCGGTATTACGCTTGCTTAGCTTACCGTAGGTTTCAAACTTATCGATCGCATAATAGACATCGCCATTGTCGGCAGCATAAGCATGCTCGTTGTCGATCAGACGTTGAATCATATCGATAATTTCCTGGATATGCGCCGTCGCTCTCGGCTCCTGGTCTGGAGACTTCACCGACAACGCCGCTTCATCCTCATGCATCGCATCGATAAAGCGCTGCGTTAAAGCATCGTAGGCCTCTCCATTCTCCGCCGCTCGGGCGAAGATCTTGTCATCTACATCGGTGATATTT
>NZ_LWEY01001491.1:0-1144 GCF_001634935.1 Oleiphilus sp. HI0043
TTTCTTATTTGGCCTACAGTCTCACTAGACTACAGCACTCATACAGCATTATCCCTGGCCTTAGTGATGTTATTAACTCAAGGTTCAACGTTTCAAGTTCACTGGCAAGTTGCCTTGGGAGTATCATTCTTAGCGTATGCGATTTTAATGCTTTACCAGCAATATCATACTATTGCAGACATAGTCAGCACCGCTTTCATCCTGGTTCCGAGTCTGTTTATTATTAACAGGAAACTGGTCTCTAAAGACCCAAATTGGGAACACTGTTCAGCTAAGCCTTATAAGAGTTCATAAAGTCGATGCCTGGCTTTAAGGCGCATCGCCAAACTAAAGCTGCTTCCTCACAAAAGTTAGGGTAGGTATCTTCAATAGCCTGAATGAAAGAGTCTACGAAAAGTTTATACATATATTCGTCAGCTCGAACTTTATCGGCGTGATGTCGAGCGATAGTTTTTAGGTATTCGCTTTCTTTATTAGTACAGTAGAATTTGACTAAGTGCTTTATAGATTCTCGAAGCATTTGCTTCTGCTTATCCATATCGATATAAGCAAAAGCATTTTTTATTAAATTAGAGCTATTAAAAAAGTGTGTATAGAAAGAATCAAAAAAGTTGCTATCGTTACTCAGAATAAAATCGTAACTATCGTCAAAATGACTCCCGAGAGATTCAATCATCCCCATTACTTAAGCGCTCCAATGCAATTTTTATTCAGAAAGAAAATATTTTAGACTAAACATGCACATTGTTCTAAGTAATTATCGTTTTCACTCAGATGATATTCCAAGGCTGCAGATACGAGTAGTCTTATAGCCAGCCGGGATAAATTACTCGCTAAACTCTTCTAAGATAATCTTTAGGCGTACATCCAGTCCAACGTTTAAACGCTCTCAAAAAGCTAGCGGACTCAGCGTAACCTAACTGATCAGCCAATGCGGCCACTGACACTTTCCCTGCAGCCATCATCCCTAGACAGCGCTGTTTCTTATGCTCATCCAGGATACCTTGGTAACTCGTGTTGGCAGCGCTTAGTTTTCTGCGGAAGGTACGCTCACTCACAGAAAACATCTTTGCCACTTCAGGAACGCTTGGAAAGCGCCCTTCGTAGCCTTCAATGACTTGCTTGGTTTGTGAAACAATATCTT
>NZ_LWEY01001492.1:0-994 GCF_001634935.1 Oleiphilus sp. HI0043
TGATATGAGTAATGCCCAGTGGAAGGCGTTATTGATCCTTAACGTTGCACTTACTATACCAGCGCGTATTGTTGTCGGGATGTTGGTGGATAAGTTTGGGCCGCGCGCTGTTTATAGCTTGTTGTTGATGGTGTCGGCGTTTCTTTGTTGGGGTTTTGCTCTAGCTCAAACTTATGAGCAGTTAGCCTTATTCCGTTTCTTGTGTGGCTTTATTGGTGCGGGTTTTGTTATCGGTATTCGTATGGTGGGAGAATGGTTCCCTGCGAAGACGGTTGGCTTAGCAGAAGGTGTATATGGTGGCTGGGGTAACTTCGGTTCGGCAGCTGCAGCATGGACTCTTCCAGCGGTAGCAGCTTACGTATATGGTGGTGATGATGGTTGGAGATATGCTATCGCAACAACAGGTGTTGTTGCTTTTGTTTATAGCATGATCTTTTACAAAAATGTTCGTAATACACCGAAAGGTTCGACTTACTTTAAGCCAAAGAAATCGGGTGGTTTGGAAGTAAGTAATAAGCGTGATTTCTGGTTCTATATCGCGATGAATGTGCCTATGTATATTGCCTTGGCTGTTTTGACATGGAAGCTATCTCCAGCGGGTGTAAGTCTACTATCGGCAACAACAGCAAACATTTTATGGGGGGTGCTCGCTGGTCTGTTTGCTTTCCAAATGCACTCAATCTATCAAGTGAACAAAGAACATTTACATACTTCTCTACCAGAAAACGACCAGTATAAGTTTAAGCAGGTGGCTATTCTTGATTGGGCTTATTTCGTTACCTTTGGTTCAGAATTAGCTGTTGTGTCAATGTTGCCAGCATTCTTCATGGAAACCTTTGATCTAACACCTGTTATGGCTGGTTTGTTGGGTGGTGCATTTGCATTGATGAATTTGGCGGCGCGTCCTACCGGTGGATATTTATCAGATAAGTTTGGTCGTAAGAAAACCTTAACTATTCTGATTGCTGGTTTGACGGTCGGTTACTTGATTCTG
>NZ_LWEY01001493.1:0-601 GCF_001634935.1 Oleiphilus sp. HI0043
CGAAAAGTGTGAAGAAACACTCGGCACACTGTCTATCTTTGAAGATACCTCACTACCATGGTGGGGAACTTACAAACAGCAATATCCAAGACTAGGAAGTACTGTCCCGGTCCTAAGACTCATGATTCAGCAATCAAACTGTTTTGTCATCGTTGAACGTGGCGCGGCAATGAATGCAATGAACCGTGAACGTCAACTAATGAATTCTGGTCAACTGCGCTCTGGTAGTAATTTTGGCGGCGGTCAAATGGTAGCAGCTGATTTTACACTTAGCCCCTCTGTCTTGTTTGCAGAAAAAACCGGCGGGTTTGGCGCAGTACTTGGCAGTTTCGGATCACTAGGCAAGCTTGCGGCCGGTCAAATGAGTTCAAATGAAGCCGAAACCAATTTAACGCTTATCGAAAACCGTTCTGGTGTTCAGGTTTCTTCGGCAAATGGTAGCGCTGAAAACAATGACTTCGGTTTCCTTGGCGGCCTATTTGGTGGCGGTGCTGCTGTCGGCGTAGGTGGATTTTCTAAGACTCCTGAAGGTAAGGTTGTTACCGCAGCCTTCGCTGACTCCTTCAATGAAATGGTTAAGGCTCTTCGCGTATACAAAGCC
>NZ_LWEY01001494.1:0-1824 GCF_001634935.1 Oleiphilus sp. HI0043
CCTGATTGCAGGTTCTTATACACCCTACCTCATGGTGAGTATGAGAGAAGTCGGTGGTTGGGGCTTATTAGCCCTTGTTTGGGGCATTGCATTTTTCGGTATCTTCTTGAAAATACGTTTCAAGCATCGGTTTTCACTTTTGCGCGTCGCGAGCTATCTGCTTATGGGTTGGTTGGTGATTCTAAGTGCTGAGGATTTGCTCGCATCAGTACCGGAAGGAGGAGTGTTTTTACTCGCTTTGGGCGGAATAATCTATACTCTTGGTGTTGTCTTCTATTTGGTCGAACGAATTCCCTATAACCATGCAATCTGGCATCTGTTTGTACTGGGGGGCAGTATTTGTCATTTCTTCAGTGTTTATTACTACGTTTTGCCACCTCAGGTCGCTGTATAATTAAACTTCGGGCTGGTCAGAGATAACTTTTATTAGACTGTCGTCACGGTTTTGTTGCTGCCATTGATCAAAGTAGATTAAGTCCTCCAATGGCAGACGTTCTCGCCACCCCTTGCTTTCGAGTTCGGGCTTCACTTTAAATTCAGAGACATAGCCCATACATAGGTAGGCGACAGGTACGACATGTTCGGGAATGCCTAAAATTGCTTTTACTCTGTCCTGATCAAAGATACTAACCCAGCCAATACCTACATTCTCAGCGCGTGCTGCCAGCCATAAGTTCTGAACGGCACAGACGGTGCTGTTTAAGTCCATGCTTTTTATATGTGTGCGGCCTAGCACAACAGGGCCGCCGCGTTGACGGTCACAGGTGACGACAAGGTTAAGCGGTGAGTCTAAAATTCCTTCGAGCTTCAGAGACTGATACAGGGGCTTCTTGTTGTCCGGAAACATTTCCATTGCTTCGTTATTGGCATCAGTAAAAGCCTCTTGTACTTGTTGTCGAACTGTTTTTGAGCGAACTAACATAAAGTTCCAGGGCTGCATAAAGCCAACCGAGGGCGCATGATGTGCGGCTTTCAATATGCGGGCCAAGACCTCATCCGGAATCGGGTCGGGCTTGAATTCTCCTCTGACATCACGTCGATTAAAAATGGTTTTATAGAGCGCTTCGCGTTCATCGTGCGTAAAGTTTACAGTCTGGTCTTCGGCGGACATTGAAAAAATACTCTATTTGTTACGCTCAGAAATTGACCTTCGAGGCCTGGTTTTTATAAACGAATCAAAGGCATTTTTGCTGGCAACTTGGGCAACACACTGCCGGATTCGTTCAATGCTCGTTTTATCCAAATGATCAACAAGGCCGACTCGTAGCATGGCAAAATCGTTGTTCACAGATATAAGGCGCAAGAGAATACCTGCTTTTGCGAAGAACTCATAGAGTTCGCTGAGATAAGATGGGCTACCTTGGAAGCTAATAAACAGGCCTCTATCAGCTAATAGTTTGAGCGCTTTGTTGTGAACCAAGGGCGCAAATAAGCTTTGGATTTCTTGGGCGCTCTTTTGGATGCGCTTTCGGCTGGCATGTTGCCAGTATCGATCGGGCAGGGCCTTGCTTAATATGTGCATAGCTGGGCCGTTGAGTGGCCAAGGGTTGCTCGGAAACTGTATGCGAGAGAGACTTTTAGGTGAGCCAAATATGAAGCCGGCCCGAATACCGCCTAAGCCGAAGAATTTGCCGCAAGATCTCAGTACTAAAATGTTATCGGGCAGGGGTGGGCGTGAGAGTAGGCTGGCTTTAGGTGTTAGATCGATAAATGCTTCGTCCACGATCAGCATTGCGTCAGTTCCGAGCATGGCAGCCCAGGAGAACAGGCTCTCTAGAGGAATCATGAGCCCGCTTGGATTATTCGGGTTGATAATAAGTAAAT
>NZ_LWEY01001495.1:0-1786 GCF_001634935.1 Oleiphilus sp. HI0043
TAAAGGCCTGCAATCTAAATCTATTGACGCTAGTGGTAACCCAATTTTATCTGACCTTTCAGCTGACGAGGAAGCCGTCCGCGACTTTATATTGCAACAGATCAGCGCAGATATGAACTACACACTAGATGACGAGGGAACCGTAGAATCAGCAAACAACCCCCTAGATTTTATGGAAAACCTTATTGCTGCCATCGACAGCGAAAAACTTGTTCAAACATTCGTCGAAGCTAAGGAGCAAATGTCCTCCGCAATCAGCAGCGATGACGGACACTGCACCTACAGCAATGATCAGATAGAGTTTCTCCGTGAAGATGACTCATTCAATATTCTAGATCAGTTTAGCGCCTCATTGGACCTGACTTACATCCCTTCAGCCTTTGTCGAAATAGATAATAAGGTTGATCAAACCGTTCTAATAGCTTTCGACCAAGATCCGACTGTGGAAACAGATGATGAAATTCAATTTGCCGCTCTAGACCGGATCGCGCCTGAAAATTTCAAAGAGTCCGGATTCAGTGAAGCGAAAGTAAGGCAGATCAAGGTAATCCATCAAGAACCACCCCAAATTCTTACTGTCGACGAAGACTACCTGGAGTCAAAATATGGCACTCTGGGGTACGCCCTATTAAATCAAACATGCCTCGATGATGATGAAGAAAATGTCGTCACATGCCCTGACGGCTCGATTACCAAAGAAATCGAGCACCCTGCTTGCTTCGACCTTATTGACGATGATGGTGACTCACTAACAGAGCACGATGAAGCCGACGAGCGAAATACTGTCATCTCCAACTCATTCACAATTGGCGATGGCAGTAATGATGCGCTGACAGACTTGCAGCGCTTAAAAGTAGAGGTAGACTACCCTAATGCAGAAATTCGCGTCTATGTATCGAAGTTCAGTACTGCCATCTACAAAGCTTTAGAAGATGATAGAGAAACAGAAATACCTCAGGGCGACGACAACCCCAACCCGACACGCGAGCAACTCATCTACAATCCAACGAGCTGTGAAAGTTACAATGTTTCGAAAGACCTTTTTGAGCTGCAAAGTGAAGAAGATCAGGAAAATAACGTCGCTGTCCCCGCTAACAGTTATGAAGACCCTGGCTATGAGTATATTGCCCAGACAGATGAAGATGGAGAGCCACTCTTAGACGAGGATGACAACGTCATTTACACATCGCCCACACCGCTGTTTATCTTTCAGGGAACGGCTATTCCTGAGCGACAGTAATTGTTTTTGTGAATCAGGGTAAGTTTTACACTTACCCTAAATCACCTTCGCTTTCAGCTTAGAGATTCTTGCGGGTCGATGCTGATCAATCATTGAAATAAGTTGCATATTTCGCTCAATAGAATCTCTCAATTGCTTAACTAAACCCAGGTCAGGAAACGCGCCCTCATTAGCTGCTACAATCTTTTTCTTCGTTTCTATTATTTCCCGCTCTAAACGCTGACGCTGATTATCAAGCGTGGTCAAACGTAATGTTCTCATAGTCAGAGTCTCTATATTCCCGAAAGAACTATCAGTATAGGCAGCTAAGGTTTAAGCAATATGAAGGACTTAACATTATCGGGTAAGCTTGCGTAATCGTTTGTTTCAATGAACAGAAGTGCTCGCATAGCTTTTCACTATGTAAGCGAGAGTATCATTGGTCGAGAAAACTGGGCACTTATGAAACAGTGACCGACAAATTTATTACTGCCTGCCTTACCTTTACAGCCTCTTCTGCTAGGCTTTCTTATATACAAATATGTCAAAACTGATGTTCTCAGGAGC
>NZ_LWEY01001496.1:0-922 GCF_001634935.1 Oleiphilus sp. HI0043
GATCATTCAGAAAACTGAATTTTCAGCTAAAGATGTACCGACACTTCGCCACTGTATGTGTGCAGGCGAGCATCTTTCAGATGAAATGCTTGGGTTATGGCAAGACCGCTTTAATCAGGATATTTACGAAGCTATCGGCATGTCTGAATGTTCTTATTATTTATCGCATCACCCTGCTCGCCCCATTCGCCCGGGCTCTGCGGGTTGCCCTCAGACCGGGCATAAAATACATCTACTCGATGAGAACTTAGAGCCAGTCAAAGACGGTGAAGAAGGCATGCTTTGTATCGACGAGCAAGACTTAGGACTGTTCATTGAATACTGGCAACTGCCGGACACCACACAAGCCACACGCAAAGGCGGCTATTTTCTCACCGGCGACTACGCCAAACGAGACGAAGAAGGCTATGTTTGGTTCCTCGGTCGACGTGACGACATCATCAACAGCTTTGGCTTTCGTATTTCACCCCACGAGATTGAACGGGTATTGAAAACCCACCCCGACGTCGCTGATTGTGTCGCTCTCGAAGAAGAGATCGGGCCAGATAAGAACTTGGTCGTGGCGAGCGTCATTCGCCATGAAAGTAGCACGCTAGATGAAACAAGCCTATTAGCCTTTGCAAACGAACATTTGGCTCAATATAAAGTACCTAAAAAGATTTACTTCACCCAACTGTTCCCCCGAACGGCCAACGGCAAAGTGCTTCGCAAGCAAATGAAGGCAGATTTAAAGAACTAAATACGCCTTAATAAAGTAAGCAAACCTCTAAGCAACAGGTAGTGTGTGTCTTCACTGGCTATTGTCACAAGTACTTGAAATTGCTTAGCGCGTTGCGCTTATTCGATTAGGACGAGCAACTATAGTGCGAGACACCGCCAGCCCCGAAAAAGACCTCGGGCTTCAAACGGTAGAATTTATTTT
>NZ_LWEY01001497.1:0-1309 GCF_001634935.1 Oleiphilus sp. HI0043
CATACTGATTTATCTTCATTATGAATAGGCTGCTCACCACCCTGAATATCGATGATGCTCAAACGCGTATGAACCAATAAGGCTTGGCTATCTAGATAGTAAGCTTGTCCGTCAGGGCCTCGATGGCGTAATTGTCCTGCCATTTGCTTGGCAAGTGCATAGCGATCTTTTTCAAACGGGGGGAGGCCAAACAAACCTGCTATTCCACACATAGGTTAACTCTCGATGTCGCTGCTTGAACTTATATCAGAATTTGATTGTATGTGTAACTGGATTATTGTATCCAGCATACCTTGAGTTGGCGTTAAGTTACTTTGACACTTCAGGTTGCATTCTTTCGAGAGAGCAACAAGTTGTGATTCATGGATATCAAGATAGGATTTTTTTAATTGTGCTATCTTGCTTGATCCTATTGAATTTGCAAATTGCGCTCCATGTTTATACCAGTAATATACTACTCGGTGCGTTCTTCCTGCTTTAGCAAGCGCGATACGAATTCTTACGTTTGGGTGTAGATCACTTGTCCATGCATAATCATTGATTAGCTGCCATCTGTTCTTATCAAATATTGTGTTCTGGCTATTGGCCATTTCTACATTACTATTGTTTAGGTAGGTGAGGATGTATAGGTCGAGCTGGTCTCCGAAGGCTCCGTATAAGCCTCGCGTTAAATTGGTTGGTTGTGGAAAGTGAGGTTTCCAGTTGGTCGCTCGAGTTGTATCGAGTGTTAGGCCATTTAGTGTTTTTGGTAGCTTAGGTTGGCTTACCTGGTATTCTCTATTTTCTGGTGGGCTAAGTGCTAGTTGGGAAATGATTAGTAAAACTGTGCAAGCTGTTAACGAGAGAATTTGTTGTTTCAATGGCTGCGATGTATCTTGTTTTACAGGTGACTCTTGTTCGCCTTCTGCATCGAAGTGGCGGTCGATGAAAAACCATGGAAGCATCACGGCACCGAACACAATCCACCCTAAAGTATCATGGTCTTCCATTAAAGGGTGGCTAACGCCCTCATAATAGGCGATGAGTAATAGAATGAAGACCCGAATCCAGTTTCCGATCATTGCAAGTGTTGCGGCAATCGCAAGGCTTATCAATGCATGACGAAAACGTCTTCTATTAAACGCTGAGGAAATCAATGCTAGTGACAAAGCCGTCATAAAATACTTTAACCCTGAACAGCCCCCAGCAACATGAACTACGCCGGTGGTGACGGTAAAGTAGTTTCCTTCAACAAGTACCGTTAGTGATAGTAGGGAGGCAAGGTAAGAAACAACTTTAACAGTCAGTGTTTGTAAGAAAGGGATTGCCA
>NZ_LWEY01001498.1:0-1057 GCF_001634935.1 Oleiphilus sp. HI0043
TGTAAGAATACTGGGCAAAGGTAAAAAAGGCAGCCGTTCCCTTACTGAACAAGAAGCTTTTGAAGCAATGAACATGATATTAAAGGGAGAAGTCGAAGACGTGCAGCTGGGCGCCTTCCTTATGCTATTACGCGTTAAAGAAGAATCTGCTGAAGAGCTCAGCGGCTTTGTAAAGGCCGTTAAAGAGCAACTTAATACCCCCGCAATCGCGGCCGATCTTGACTGGTCATCCTATGCCGGAAAACGACGCCACCTACCTTGGTACCTGCCAGCAATTTTCTTGCTGGCTCAAGCCGGTTATCGAGTCATGATTCACGGCGCAAGTGGTCATACTGCAAACCGCCTGTATACTGAAAATATTCTTAATGAACTAGGAATACCAGTCTCACGCTCATGGGAAGAAGTTGCAGACAGTATGAATGTTAGAAGCTTTGCTTACCTGCCACTCGATGCGATTAGCCCACGCTTGGCCGAAATGATCAATATGCGTCACTTGATGGGGCTGCGTTCCCCTGTTCATTCTTTATCGCGACTGATCAATCCCTTGAACGCAGATAGCGTACTCCAAGGAATATTCCACCCCCCCTATAGCGGCCTTCATCAAGAGGCTGGAGCACTACTAGGGTACCGATCACTTTCAGTAATAAAAGGTGAAGGCGGAGAGATTGAGCGAAATCCTGATAATGCCATGGTCGTAAAGTCAGCGATTAAGGGAGAGCTTACTGAAGAAGAGTGGCCTTCTCAATTTGAGCGAAGACACGTTAAAGGGCAGGATTTAACGGTTAACTACCTTAAGCAAGTTTGGCGTGGTGAGCAAGAAGACGAATATGCCTTAGGTGCCATTATCGGTACAACAGCCCTCGCCTTAAAATCTTTAAAACCAGAGTTCTCACAGAAGGACGCCTTCGCATTTGCCGAGAAACTTTGGAGTGAACGCAAATTAGACTTGATCTAATCTACGTTCTGTAAAACCTCTATCAAAGGCGCCAAATATTTTTCATACGGCGCCGATGCTCGCTTGGCATCTTTATATATAGGCTGCCTTACTTGCGCGACA
>NZ_LWEY01001499.1:0-1606 GCF_001634935.1 Oleiphilus sp. HI0043
AATCCCTACTATCTTTGGCTCTGCCATAATTACCCCAACTGCCCACTTGCTAAGAGTCAATTATTTAACATTTATTTGCATTATAGCGAGTCAATATTATGACTACTGTCACATTTTGTTTCCGCTTGAACCAGTTCACAAAAAATGTGAATTATTGAACCCAGCACAACAACTACTCGACTAACAATATAGTGAACGAGAACAAGCTAAGCCACTTAGCATTATCCGAAATAATCTATATAATGGCGCCGCTAAATAAAAGTAAGCAATACTTTCGACTTTTTTTAATTTTAAGCATCCTTTGTATTCACCAGACCCAGCCTGAACAGCTTGAGCCAAAATATGAACGAATTACTTTCAAAAGCCATCGAAAATAACGTTAACGCTGCAATTTCGGAAGATGTCGGCTCCGGTGATATAACTGCTCAGCTAATTGATGCCGACAAACAGGCTTGCGCGAAAGTAATTACCCGTGAAAGTGCGATTATTTGCGGTACAAAGTGGGTTGACGCCGTCTTTCATGCAATTGATCCAACCCTTGAAATTAAGTGGTTCGTCAATGACAGAGACAACGCTTCACAAAACGAAACTCTCTTTACTGTTAGTGGCTCTGCCCGATCCATTCTAACCGGAGAACGTGCCGCACTTAATTTTCTGCAAACACTTTCTGGCACTGCAACGACAGCTAAACACTACGCAAACCTGGTTGCACACACTCAAGTAAAGCTTCTGGATACTCGTAAGACCCTACCTGGACTGCGCCTAGCACAAAAGCATGCCGTTACCTGCGGAGACTGCCACAACCATCGCATTGGCCTTTATGACGCCTTCCTAATCAAGGAAAATCACATTATGGCCTGCGGCGGCATTGGACAGGCAGTTAACAAAGCTCAGCAACTAGCTCCCGGAAAGCCCATCGAAGTTGAAGTTGAATCTATACAAGAGTTGCAACTAGCCTTACAAGCTCAGGCTGATATCGTCATGCTCGACAATTTCCCTATCAGCACTTTAAACGAGGCCGTAAAACTAAATAAAGGCCAAGCCAAGCTTGAAGCTTCTGGCGGCATAACCAATGAAACGCTAGTCCCAATTGCTGAAACGGGAGTAGACTTTATTTCAATCGGCGCACTGACAAAAGACTGCAAATCTATCGACCTTTCAATGCGGATTGATATCTAAACAGAAAAACGCCAGCTTACATAAATTTACATACCGAAACACTTCAGTTAGACAATCATTTGGCTATTACAGATAGAATAGATTCATCATTATGGTGATGTCTTCAGACAGCTAAATTCGTCATAAAACAAGAAGACAATCCACCATATTTACCATGCGGCCCATTATATAATTTCACCTTCGAGCTAAGCTGGCTTTACTTTCAATGAATGCAAATAATCTAAGTTTTAAGCCAGAAATCTCTAGCGCTCGCATTCACGGCATACCCGCATTTTTCATAAGTCTCACCCTGTTGTTTATTGCTTTAGGTTTTGACCAATTATTTATAAATGACGGATCGACACTTCAGAATGCCATGCCCTACGTCAGCATAGCCTACGGTTATCACTCTCTCTTACTTATTGCTTCGGCCTAGTCAGTCTACCCG
>NZ_LWEY01001500.1:0-29231 GCF_001634935.1 Oleiphilus sp. HI0043
ATATTATAGCTATATGTTATGGAGAGGTTTGTCGAATTGTTTACTTTTTATCCGCTTTGTAATTTGGCGTGTTTAAAAAATAGGCGACCTCTTGCTTTTGTAACGTTTTGTATCTTAACGCTATTCCTTCTGGCCTCCTGTACCTCTCCATCAATATATCTAGATAAAAACTTTAACCCTCCAGTCTACTTTGGGCAGCATGTTGTACGTAAGGGAGATACCTTATATGCCATCGCATGGCGCTATGGCCGTGAGATGAAGGAGTTGGCGAGAGAGAATGGAATAAAGTCGCCCTATGTGATTGTGCCGGGGCAAAAAATAAATTTAGAACGTCGCAAAAACTCACAGAAATCGAACTTGAAAATATCAAAATCAGGGTCTAAGAGAAGAGGGAATGTAACAGAACGTAAAGAAACTATGCAGAATGGTAAAAACGTAACAAGAGATAAAAAAACCAAGCACATCAAGAACATAAATTGGCAGTGGCCTCATCTTGGCCCGATACTTGCCATGTATTCTATAAAAGGTTCTGTAGGAACTTCCCGTTCAAGTGGAATGAGCAAAGGGAAGTCTGCGGGTACGACTCTCAATAAGGGGGTCGATATTACCGGCAATTTGGGTTCGCCAATATATGCGGCCGCTGATGGAGAAGTAGTTTATGCAGGCAATGGCTTGTTAGGCTACGGAAACTTGGTAATTATAAATCATAATGAAACTTACCTCAGCGCTTATGCACATAACCAGCGGATACTAGTTAAAGAAGGACAAAAAATAATAAAAGGTCGCAAGATCGCAGAGATGGGGAGCTCTGACTCAAAACAGGTAATGCTTCATTTTGAAATTCGGCGCAATGGTGAGCCGGTTGACCCAATGAAATATCTGCCTGCGAGATAAAACTATCCTAAAAGGGAAAAATGCCAGTTGCGAGGCTGGTAGCGTATTTATTTAAACAGCTAGGTTGCATCATCAAGGATCTTGATGAGCAAACAATAAAAAGCGAGGCAAGACAGATGTCAGCAGAAAGAGAAGCGTACTTTGACGATGTAGTAGAAATTGATGGCGTTGAATCAGAAGAGACAACGACTGAAAGTTGGGGTTTTGAGGAAGAGGCTGAGACAGTCGTCACTCCGATAACCGCGAAAAAGAAAGCTAAGAAGACAGGCATAGACGGTCGCTCATCAGAAAGTCAGTCATACCGTCAGCTTGATGCGACACAAATGTACTTGAATGAAATCGGATTTTCTCCGCTTTTATCCCCAGAAGAAGAAGTTTATTTTGCTCGCTTGGCGCAGAAAGGTGATGCGGCCGGGCGTAAGAGAATGATTGAAAGTAACTTGCGACTCGTTGTAAAGATCGCACGTCGCTATGTTAATCGTGGTTTGACTCTACTTGACCTGATTGAAGAGGGTAATTTAGGCCTAATTCGCGCAGTTGAGAAATTTGACCCAGAACGTGGTTTCCGCTTCTCTACTTATGCAACATGGTGGATTCGCCAAACTATTGAGCGCGCAATCATGAATCAGACGCGTACAATTCGTCTGCCTATTCACGTAGTAAAAGAGCTGAATTTATATCTGCGTGCTGCACGTGAGTTGACTCAAAAACTTGATCACGAGCCATCGCCAGAAGAAATTGCAGATTTGCTTGATAAGCCTGTTGCTGATGTTAAGCGCATGTTGGGCTTGAACGAGCGTGTTGCCTCTGTTGATATGCCTATCGGCGGCAGTAGCGACAAATCATTACTAGATACAGTTGCTGATGAGTCAGCGTCTGATCCTGCAGAGTTGCTGCAGGATAGTAACCTTAAAGGTAGCATTGATGGCTGGTTGGATCAGTTGTCTGGTAAGCAGCAAGAAGTTCTTTCTCGTCGCTTTGGTCTTCGTGGCTACCGTATGAGCACCTTGGAAGAGGTTGGTAAAGAGATTGGTCTAACTCGCGAGCGAGTTCGTCAGATTCAGGTTGAAGCACTTAAGCGACTCAGAGATATCCTTGAGAAGCAGGGCTTAAATGGCGAAACCTTGTTTAATAGTTGCTTCTAAGCTTCTTATGTATGCCGCAAATTTTGTGCAGGCATCAGAGTAAGTAAAAAATCCCCGCCTTTGGTGGGGATTTTTGCATTTACAGTTTTAAAATTCGCTGCTGCTGAGTCTGGGTCTTAATGTTGAATTCTATGTGGTATAAAACTTTTGCAAACAGTAACTTACTGAACTATTCTAACTAAAAGCTTTAAAAAGGCTGGTGGCGCTCCGATTCAGGGGCTTATTTAGATCTAGGGGCAGGTATTTGTTTTCGCTATTTAAAAAGAAATCGAAAGCTCAAGTAGTAGGGCTGGAAGTTCGCTCCAGCGGTATAGCTCTTGCTGTCGCTTCGAAAAATGAAGGCAAAAATGCGCTCATTACATTGTGTGATTATCGTGAGTGCAATGCGGCAGAGCGTGTATCAGTGCTGGAGTCACTTGTTGAAGAGCATGGCCTCGACGGTGCAACTTGTCGCGTCGTTTTGCCGGCAGATCAGTATCGAGTTTACCCTATCGAGAAGCCAAAAGTTGAAGAGAGTGAACTCGTCGATGCCGTTCGCTGGAAGCTAAAAGACCTACTCGACTATGACGTAAACGATGCGGTGCTGGATGTCTATGATTTTCCTCAGGATGCCCTAAAAGGACGTCCGGAACAGGTGAATGTTGTTTCCAGTCGGTCAGCTTTAATCCAGGATACCGTGAATCTCGTCAATAAGTCTGGTTTGGAACTAGAAACAATTGAGATCTCAGAGCTAGCGATTAGGAATATTGCCTTGCGACTAGCAGGTGATGATCAAAGACCCGTTGCGGTTTTATATCTTCGTCACGGTGCTGGAATGATTGTGTTGGTTAAAGGTGACACGCTTTACTTTTCCAGGCATTTTGACTTTTCTTTACAAGCGCTGAACGATGTCGCGCAGCAAAACTCGGTTATTCAGCAATTATCTTTAGAAATCCAGCGCTCATTTGATTACTTTGAAAGCCAGATGGCTCAAGTTCCTCCGCAAACGGTTGCACTGATGGGCCCTGCACCCAATATGCCATTAGCAAATATGCTTGGTGGTAGTATTGGCGCCAGAGTCGAACCGCTTGATATGTCCTTGTTTATGCAGGACGAGGCAAATCTGGGCCTTGAAGAAATTCAAGCTTTTGTCGCGCTCGCCAGTGCATTGAGAGAGGGGTAGAGCAATATGCAACAAGTAAACCTCTATACCGACGCTTTCAAACCAAAACGCGTAAAGTTACCACTCGAACAAATTATACTTCTGCCTGTTGTCACCTTGCTCTTGCTCATTGGTGTCAGCTTGTGGCTTAGCCATAGCTTAAAGCAGGAAGCTCAAGAGCTTGAAGTAATCAAATCAAAGAATGAAGAAATGGCAAAGCGCCTTGAAACACTAAGCGTTAAAGCTAAACGCATGAGAAAAGATGAGTCATTAGTCGCCGCTAATCAGCGTTTGCACGCTAAAGCTGAAGCTCGTCAACGAATGATCGAAATGCTAGATACGGTTGTAGTTAAAGATGATGAAGGCTTTTCTAATATTCTGCTCTCACTTGCACGCCAGAACTTAGATAAACTATGGTTGAACTCAATAATTATTGGCTCCTCAGGAAAGGAGATGCATATTGAAGGCATTACCCTGAACGGTGACTTGGTGCCCGAGTATTTGCAAAAGCTTCGTCAGGAAGACAGCCTCCTGGGGCGTACATTTACATTGTTTGAACTTGAAAAACACGAAGGGAAGAGACATTGGTTGAATTTCTCTTTGCGCTCTGAAGAGCACACTGCAGCACCTGAGGTGTTACTTTCTCGTCTTGATAGCAGTGAAGCAATACTCAACTATGCTAAAGACTCGGCTGGTTCTTCTGTAGAACAAGAAGGAGGCCAGAAATGAACCTTGAGAAATGGTACGAACTACGTGATAAAACAGCCGACCTAAGCCTTAGAGAACGGGCAATTATGGCGGGTACTGCTGTGGTGATCATTGCTTTTATTTGGCTGCAGACAGGCTTCGCTGATTATGAAAAAAAGCACAAAGCTAACTTAGCCAACAAAGCATCGTTGACACAAGAAACTGTTGAGCAAAGTAATCGGCTCAGTGAGCTGACTTCAGCTTTGGCTCACGACCCGAATGCAGCACTAAGGCAAGAGCAAGAACAATTAAAAGAGCGCCTGCAGGGCTTACGTTTAAAGATAGGGCAGCGTATGAGTAACCTGGTTGCGCCTGAAGATATGGCAAACCTTATGAAAAAGGTCTTATCTGACTACAAAGGCTTGAGCTTGCTAAGTGCCAAAAATCTACCGGTAGAGCCCTTGAACGTGAGTTTGGGGAGTACCACAGACGAATCAGATAAGACTAATGATAGCGCCATTTCTGCAGAGCCTCAGGCGGTTATATTTACGCATGGCTTTGAAATGGAATTGCGAGGAACTTATTTCCAGACGGTTGAATATTTACAGCAATTAGAAAGCTTGAGCGGCTTTTACTGGAGAATGCTGAGTTATAAAGTTGATCGGTACCCTAATGCGACGATAAAAGTTCAGCTCAGTACTCTGAGCCTGGAAGAGGACTGGATCGGTGTTTAAAACTACAATTTACAAGAGCTCTTTAGTATTAGTGTTTGGCTTATGCTTAAGCGCTTCATTGTCGCTGTCCGCCAAACAAACTTATAGTTTGCCTGGCGGTGAGGTCTTGTCTGACCCAACAGCGCCGTATGGGGAAAAGAGAAAGGCTGCCGCGAAAACCAAGCGCCGTATGCCGAACTTCTCTCTCAACTATATAATGAGCGCAGGGGATAACCGCCGAGCAATGATCAATGGCAAAAAAGTGTATGAAGGAGACTTTGTTTCCGGTGCGAAAGTAAGAAGAATTTCGTCGGAGTCTGTCTCGTTGGTGTATGACGGAAGAGAAGTCGTTTTGCACCTCAATAAAATCAAACAAATTCGAAAATAACTTTAAGCGGGCCTAAGCTAAGGTTTGGTCTGCGATATAAAGCCTATAGCTACATGATTGTGGCAGGCTCAAAAGTACAGAAGTGAGAACAACATGGTAAGGTCAAAAGGCTCGTATCAAGTAACAAAACAAGGTGCCCACAGTTTACTGGCATTTTGTATGTGCTTAATTCTATCTGCCTGTGCGAATAAAAATGCGCTGCTCCAGACACCAACCGCGAACACCACGTCGGCGGTTGATCAGATAAACGATACCTTGGATGAGGCGCTTGATGAGCAGAATGAGCCTTTATCTCCCCATGCGAATGAAGAAGTGCCGCTTGCTGTTGTTGACGCACTAACGCCACAAATTGGTAATTACAATAGTGCAATAGGAAAAATTGAGCCGCGCTTTGATATTGGCGTGAACAATGTTCCGGCACGGGATTTCTTTGCCGGCCTTGTAGACGGTACAAATAAAAATATGGTTGTTCATCCTGATGTTAGTGGCAGTATTAGCTTGCAACTCAGGGATGTAACGGTATCTGAAGTGATGAGCATTGCCAAAGATATCTATGGTTATGAATATGAGGAGTCAGGCCGACTTATAAAGGTCTTCCCTGCCGGGCTTCGTACCCAGATCTTTCAAATAAACTATCTGAATGTAAACCGAAACGGCGATAGTGAGACGCGCGTTAGCTCTGGACAAATTACTCAAAACTCAAGTGGAGGAAGCTCTTCCTCAAGTGACTCCGACTCAGATTCTGGCAGTGCTAGTACGCAAAGCAGCGGTTTCGGAACTCGTATTGCGACCACTAACCAGAACGATTTCTGGCAGCGTCTGGAAAGTACATTACAGCTGATTATTGGTAGTAAAGAAGGCAACTCTGTTGTGATTACTCCAAGCACAGGTATGGCCGTCGTACGTGCTGATAGCGACACGCTTGCTTCGGTGGAGCGTTACTTGGAAAGCTCAGAGTTGATACTTCAACGCCAGGTTATTCTTGAAGCGAAGATATTAGAAGTGAGCTTGAATGAAGGATATCAGCAAGGTGTCGACTGGAGCTTCTCACGTGCAAGTGATAGTTTGGACTCATCGGGCAACCCGAAAAATGGTGTGAATTTTACCCAGCTCGCACGTCAGGTGACGTCTGGAGATGTAGGAGGTGTTTTCGCCTCGACAATAAAGCTAGGTAACTTTGATACCACGATCAACCTGCTAGGCACTCAAGGAAATGTTCAGGTATTGTCCAGCCCTCGCATCGCAACGGTAAATAACCAGAAAGCTGTGATAAAAGTAGGAAGTGATGAGTACTTTGTAACAGATATCGATTTTGAATCTAATAGTGATTCGAACTCTACGTCTACAGACATTGATTTGACACCTTTCTTCTCGGGAATTGCCTTGGATGTGACGCCTCAGATTAGTGAAGATGGCAAGATTATTCTTCATGTCCACCCAACAATTAGTAAGGTGGAAGATCAGCAGAAAATTATTTCAGTCGGTGGTCAGGACTTGGATTTGCCTTTGGCATTTTCGAGTATTCGAGAATCTGACAGTATTATTACGGCAGAAAATGGTCAGATTGTTGTGATCGGTGGCCTGATTCAAAATCGAAGTTCGGATAATAATTCCAGCGTGCCTTTCCTGTCTGAGCTTCCTTTGGTTGGAGAGTTATTCAAGCAAAAAGGCGAACAGTCTGAGAAAACCGAGTTGGTTATCTTGCTTCGCCCAACGGTGACGAACCGTCGAGTCATTCGTCAGGATATCAAAGCAAGCCGAGACCGTTTTGGCGAGTTTAGAGATGTAATGGCTGCACCTGTCCAAACCAGTTTTTATTGAGGTTTGGACTTAAGTATAAGACTTGTCGTCTAAAATAGAGCAACTTGATATGTACGAGTCCTTTTTTGGCTTAAATGAAGCGCCATTCACATTGACCCCAAACACTCACTTCTTTCTCAAGTCGGAGACGCATCAACACGGTTTGGAAATGCTGTTATGGGCCTTGAATAACAAAGAAGGCTTTATCAAAGTGTCCGGAGAAGTCGGTACCGGTAAGACTTTACTGTGTAGGAAACTTTTAAACTCTCTCGAAGACCCTTTCGTTACTGTCTACTTGCCTAACCCCCATTTTTCACCGGCAACACTCTATTGCCTGATCTCTGATGAGCTCGAAGCTGCTTTGGAAAGCGCTAGTCCGGCAAATAGTGAAATAATAATTGAAGAGCCTAAACAGCTTGGCTCGGTTGCAACAGATCAGCATGTACTGGCTTTGGGAAATATCCAAAAAGCTTTATTGGCCTTGGCTGCACTCGATAAACAAGTCGTTCTGGTGATTGATGAAGCGCAATCGATGCCGGAAGACACTATAGAAGCCTTGCGCTTGCTCACCAACCTGGAAACGGAATCGGCAAAACTGATGCAGGTTGTACTCTTTGGTCAGCCAGAATTGGATGAAATGTTGAATAGCAAAAGTCTTCGACAGCTGCAGCAAAGAATAACGTTTCAGCATGAAATTCGCCCGCTCGATAGGGAGGGTGTCGAACAATATATTTCTCATCGAATGATCCTGGCAGGATACAGCGGTGGTCGTTTGTTTGAAGCAAAAGCAATTTCACTATTAGTGAGTGCATCCAAAGGTATTCCTCGCTTGGTAAATATTTTATGCCATAAGGCGCTGATGGGCGCCTTTGGTGAGGGTGTAAACCTAGTGACCGCGAAGCATATGAAAGCAGCGATTAAAGATACGGAAAGCGCACATAAACCCTGGTGGCGATCTATGCCTCTACCTGGAGCGCTTTCATGAGTTTAGTCAATGATATGCTTAGGGATCTGGAGAAGCGTAAAGCCCCTGAGCAAACCGGTTCCCTAGATACGGGCGTGTCTCGAGAAAGCATGATCGAGCCCAAACAAAGTAGCTTTAAGCAGAAAGATCTTATTTTGGTCGTCTTGGTCATTCTGGTGGCGAGCTTGTTTGCTTATATTCTTATGTCGACTGAGGAAAGCACTGTTGTCTCTGGAGATAGAGACAATAATAGTGAGCGGGCGGTTCAATCGGAAGCAGGGCTTTCACAGCAAGCGCCGACAATGCCTGTCGAAGAGCAGACAGTAAATGAAAAGCAGATAGCCGGGCCTAAATTACTCGAACCTGCTGTAGCGACGAAACAGACTCAGGTTTTGCAAGAATCTGCGCTAAAAGAAAAGAAAAGAGTGGAGCCGGTTGCCTCGGCTATTGTTGAGAAAAAAGCGCGAACAAGTGTCGTGGAAGAAAGCAAAGCAACGAAATCTGTTGTGGCAAAAGAGAGTCGTGAAGTCAAAAAGGCTAGCGATAATATTGTGACTCAGCCAAAAGTTGATAAGAGTACTGTTAGCAAGGGAGCTGATGCTGAGCCAAATTTGCAGACAAAAGCGAAAACCAAGGCCAAGCCGCTTGGTGTTGTTTTGTCTCCCTCTGCACTTGATTTAAAAATGGCATCAGATGCTATTTCATTATTTGAAATAGGTAAGCCAGCAGAAGCTTATGCTTTAATGCAGGCTTTTGTTGCCGAGAACAAGACTGTCGATAAAACGCTCAGCGTTTTGGCAAATCGCTTACTGCAAGACCAGCGCTTCAACGAGCTGTCGGGCCTGCTGGGCCGGGCGGGTAAGCCATTGAGCCCAGACCTGAGACAAGTTAAAGCGCGATGGATGTTGATGCAAGGGGAGCCTGAGCTCGCCGTTGCTTTACTAGAGCAGTCCTTGCCAGATATTGACAAGATGCCAGAGTACTTTGCATTGATGGCATCGCTATACCAACGAAATGGGCAATCAGGCAAAGCGTTTGAACAATACAGTCAGCTTATACAGAGCAACGACACGGTTGCAGACTGGTGGGCTGGTTTGGGGATTGCGGCAGACCAGCTTAAACAAGGGCGGCAGGCTGTATTTGCTTATCAACAGGCGATGACCCTGCCTGGTTTGAATCGTGCGCTAGAGAGTTATATCGGTCAGCGGCTGACAGCCCTGTCCTCGGTAAAGTAATTGAGTGAAGATATGAGTGAACCGAAAAAGAAAATTCGAATTGGTGACTTGCTGATACAAAACGGTGTTATTACCGAAGATCAGCTAATGACGGCCCTATCGGAGCAGAAAAAGACCGGAAGGAAGCTCGGTAAAGCGCTGATCGATCTTGGTTATGTTGATGAAGACAAACTTCTGAATTTACTGTCTCAGCAGTTGGAAGTGCCATTTGTTCACCTTCGTCATTACCAGTTTAATAACGACCTGGTTAATAAGCTGCCGGAGACATTAGCACGACGTTTCAGAGCGATAGTCTTAGATGAACAGCAGGGAGAGTTGTTAGTCGGCATGGCCGACCCGATGGATCTTATGGCCTTCGATGAGATTGGTCGAGCGGTCAACCAGCCTTTACGTCTAGCGGTTGTTCG
This sequence comes from Oleiphilus sp. HI0043, assembly GCF_001634935.1. Lineage (NCBI taxonomy): Bacteria > Pseudomonadati > Pseudomonadota > Gammaproteobacteria > Oceanospirillales > Oleiphilaceae > Oleiphilus > Oleiphilus sp. HI0043. The sequence continues at coordinate 9,375 of NZ_LWEY01001500.1, forward strand.
TGAAAGCGAGCTCTTGACGACCATTGACATGGTTTATCGTAAAACAGAAGAAATATCTCACTTGGCTGGAGAGCTTGAAGAAGAGTTGGAAGATGATGCTTTCGACTTGGCTGAGTTAACCACGACCGGAGATGACAGTGAAGCACCGGTTGTAAAACTGCTGCAATCTATTTTTGAAGATGCGGTGCAGGCGAGAGCATCTGATATACATATTGAACCAGACGAAAGTGTGGTACGAATCAGGCAGCGTATAGATGGCATTCTGCAAGAGCAGGTGATGAAAGAGACACGAATCAATGCCGCCCTGGTACTGCGTTTGAAGTTGATGTCGGGCTTAAATATATCCGAAAAAAGAATTCCTCAAGATGGACGCTTTAACGTTAGGGTTAAGGCGCGGTCAGTGGATGTGCGTCTATCGACGATGCCTACGCAATATGGCGAGTCCGTGGTGATGCGTCTTCTTGATCAGACCGAAGGTATTCTGGGGCTGGACAAGGTAGGTATGCCCCCCAAAATACTCGAGCGTTTTAGAATCGCAGTGACACGTCCGCATGGACTGGTACTGGTAACCGGGCCGACGGGGAGTGGTAAAACGACCACTTTGTATGGCGCGCTATCTGAATTGAACAAACCAGAAGTAAAAATTATTACCGCAGAAGATCCGGTTGAATATCGTCTTCCGCGAATTACTCAGGTACAGGTTAACCCAAAGGTGGGATTGAATTTTTCTACCGTACTTAGGGCCTGTTTGCGTCAAGACCCGGATATTGTTTTGGTTGGTGAGATGCGAGACCAAGAGACCGCAGAAATTGGCTTGCGGGCGGCAATGACAGGTCATATGGTGATGTCGACCTTGCATACCAATGACGCGATTGGCAGTGCCATGCGTTTGATTGATATGGGCGCAGAGCCTTATTTGGTAGCGAGTTCTTTGGGCGGGGTGCTGGCCCAGCGTCTTATCAGACGGGTATGCCCGAACTGTGCGACCGAGTATCACCCAACGGAACAGGAGAGAATCTGGCTAGGTAGTATGGTCGCTGAAGGTGAAATCCTACCAGATAATTTCACTGTTGGAAGCGGCTGTTACCAGTGCAGTGATACCGGCTATAAAGGGCGAGTAGGTATTTACGAGTGGCTAGAAATGGATGATCGTACTTTGGGGGCGCTTCGTCGTGCAGACCCGGATGCCTTTGCTGAAGCTGCCAAGATGAATGCTTATTACGAGCCCTTGGATCGGTGCGCCTTAGAGTATGCGCGTCAGGGTATTACGACGATTGATGAGGTCTTCAGAATTTCTGCAACCCTTGATGAATTGGGGGCAAGCTTGGACGATGAGCTGGAAATAGACCTGGATGAACTCGATGAGTAACTTACTTGAAGGGTGGCAGGGTTAATGGCTCGATTTCAATACAAGGGGCGTGATGCAAAAGGGGCCCAGGTTAGCGGTGAACTGGAGATAGCTTCAGAGTCAGCTGCTGCCAATGAGCTGCTTAAAAAAGGTATTACTCCGGTTCAAATCAGTGAGCTGCAGGAAGCGTCAAAAAGTTTGGGCAGTATAAATATACAGCTGATCAAACCCAAAGTGACGCTTGATGAGCTGATTATTTTTTGTCGGCAAATGAATGCTTTGGCTCGCGCCGGTATTCCTATTATACGTGCAATGAAAGGCTTGGCGGATTCAACCAAGTCAGAAGTGCTTCGCGAGACACTCTTTGATGTTTCTCAGCGCCTAGAGTCAGGTGTGAATTTAGCTTCATGCATGCAGGCCCACCCCAAGGTCTTTTCTGATTTGTTTATTAGTATGATTCACGTAGGTGAAAATACAGGTCAACTTGAGGAAGCCTTTAAACGATTAAGTGAGAGCCTGGAAATGGAGCGTGATACACGTAAACGTATCAAGCAAGCGACTCGCTATCCAACCATGGTTATTTCTGCGATCTTCATCGCCTTGTTTATTGTTAACTTGTTCGTTATTCCAAAATTTGCCAGTGTCTTTGCCAAATTTGGTGCAGACCTGCCGCTACCGACTCAGATACTTGTGGCGACCTCTGAGTTTTGTTTGGCTTACTGGTGGCTGATTATCGGTCTTATTTTTGCGGGAATATATGCCTTTAAACAGTGGGTGGCGACGGAGAATGGCAATTATATTTGGGATAGGAAAAAACTCGGCTTTCCAATAGTAGGGGTTTTATTTGAACAGATCGCCTTATCACGATTTACCCGAAACTTTGCCATGATGCTCGCTTCCGGCATGCCGATTACTCATGCTTTGGCGATTGCAGCGGAGGCCTCGGGGAATAAGTTTATCGGTAAACGAATTATTGATATGAAAGTGGGAATAGAGCGTGGCGATAGCCTATTAAGAACGGCGCGTGCTACCGAAATATTTACCCCCTTGGTATTGCAGATGATGGCGGTTGGTGAAGAGACCGGCTCGATCGATAGCCTATTGGATGAAGTGGCAGACTTTTATGATGAAGAAGCAGACTACTCGTTAAAGCGCTTGTCTGAAGCAATCGAACCAATATTAATCGTTGCAATGGGCGGCATTGTCTTGGTCTTGGCATTAGGCGTCTTCTTGCCAATCTGGGACTTGGGCCAGGCAGCAATGGGACGGTAGACAGCGTGTATAAAGCGGAAGAAAAAACTGTTTATGAGCGCAGTTTCGGCAATCGCTATTTTGTGGTCGCAGTGAGCCTTCTGATTATTGTGTTCGCCTTGAATTGGTTGGCTGAACGTTTGAATCAAGAGCTAGTGAATGCCGAGCGTGTACAGTTTATTCATAGGCTTAAAGAACTCAATGCTGCTGTTACCTTGATGCAGGCATCTCTGGTGGCCCAGGATAGGCCGCAAGCAATGGCAGAGTTTGTGGGCGCAAATCCGATGAACTGGGTTCAGGATGACGTGACGCACTATGTTGGAGAGCAAGCTTTAGAGGAAAGTCAGCACCTAGCGGGTGTTTGGGTATTTGACCCAAAACTAAGAGATATTGCTTATCAGCCGCGCGATGTGTCAGTAGAGAGTTTGCGAGCGCAATTGCAGGGGGAGTTCTCAAGGATTGTTAGCGATGAACCTGAATGGCAGCGCCAAAGATATTCGCAATGGTTGCAATTTAGAGTAGTTGGTCTATTGTCAAAGGATAAAGTTCAAGCGAATAAACATTCAGAATATGAAGGATTAGTTCTGCAGCTCATGCCGTAAACCATGAGCGCAGTTTCTGAAGCAGGTACTTGGTTTTCAAAAACGGGTTTTCAAAAACAGGTTTCAATTTACATTGATGAAGAGAGTTTGAAGTTATGAAAAAAATGTCCGGCTTTACATTAATTGAGTTAGTGGTCGTGATTGCCGTGCTAGCTATTCTTTCTGCGGTGGCCTTCCCGAAGTTTGCTGAGATTTCTGATGAGGCGCATCGATCGGCTGTTGAAGGCGCTGGTGGTAGTTTTACCTCGTCGGTTTCACTGGTTAGAGCCCAGTGGCTGGCAAACGGTACCCGTACCGCCATTACAGACTTACCTGGATATGGTGAACCAGATAATGTTATCGATGTTAGTGTCGATGGCTGGCCAACAGGCGTAAATGGTAACACCAACCCCAGTGGAATGACCGCTGCTGAGTGTAATGCACTGTGGGGGGCATTAATGAATACTAATGGCCTAACGACGTCGACAGCCGTGGGTGAAGACTACCTGACAACGGTGAATTCTGGTGATTGTCGATATACCTATCAGGCAACAGTTGATGGACATAACGTTGAGTATGACCCGAACACCGGCACTGTCTATACAGATATTCAGCCTTAAGCAGTTTTATTAAGAAAGTAAGCTTTGTTGTTACGATTTTTAAACAAAAACATACATTAATGATGTGCGAAGTTTTAAAAGCATGTCTATAGTTAAATCAATAGATTAGTGAACGAAGTTTTAGTGCTACTTAAACTTGGCGTTAAGTCCAAGAAGCATTAACTTTTAATTTTAACGAACGAAAGCAGTAAATAATTATTAAGATTTAGGAGCTCTACTCATGAAGCGTCAAGCGGGTTTTACACTCATCGAATTGGTCATGGTTATCGTGATCTTAGGTATTTTGGCAGCCTTTGCATTGCCTCGTTTTGCAGACTTAGGTGGTGAAGCGCGTGCTGCAGCACTTCAAGGTGCTTATGGCGCGATGAGGTCTGCGTCATCCATAGCTCACGCAGACTATTTGGCTCAGGGCGATAACTCCTTGACTGAAATTACAATGGAAGGTCAGGTTATTCAGATGTTGAACGGCTATCCTGAAGCACAAACTGCTGGATCTGAAGGTATTCTTGATGCTGCTCAGATTACTGCTGCTGATTTCGATTTGGGTGGTACTCCAGGCGGTTTAGCAACTTCGACGGTTACAGTGACAGCTTCAGGTGTAACACCAGCTAATGCAGCAACTTGCCGTATTACCTATACAGCTGCTGCAGCAAATAATAGCCCAACTATTTCAATTGATGTTACGAATTGTGATTGATTAGTAGTTGTGTGAAAAAGCGCCGGTGGGCGCTTTTTTTCGTTTTTTAAAGGCAAGATTTTTGTCGAACAAGATCATAGCAAACTATTCAAAACAGACTAACCAGCATGGTTTTACCTTGATTGAGCTGGTGATGGTCATCGTGCTCATCGGTGTTCTAAGTGTCGGTGCCAATAGCCTGTTCTCTTCAAAAGACTCCTATGCAGACTACTTAGCCAAGGAAAGGCTTCTTTCTCTTGGTTTACTCGCGCAACAGTTAGCCTTGGGTGTCAGTGCTCAAGAGGTGCAAATAGCGGGTGCGGCACCTATACCGTCGGGAGATCCAGCGGAAATACAGTTTATTCGTACCGCTGGCGGCGACCTGCATTTTACCCTACTGAAGCATCAGCAAAGCGTTCAGACTTATCAACTGGAAACACCTTTGCCCACAATTTCAATAGATGGCCTTGCGCTGGCGTTGGGGGCTACTGTTAGTTTGGCGTGGGATCAAACAGCAAGTATGGACGATGCCGCAAATCACAATGTTACGATCGTTGGTACGAAAACCCATCGTATTTGCTTCTCCTCCTCGGGTTTTGTTTACGAATCGTCGGGGGCATGCCCGTGAGAGCTAATGTTACTCGTTCAAGAAGTTTAAGCCGACAGCAAGGCGTCACCTTGGTTGAACTCGTCATTTCTATTGTGATTCTATCGATTGCTATGGTTGCAGTGCTGAACTCTTTCAGTTTTACCATGAAACATAGTGCTGACCCCCTTTGGAGGAATAAGACCTTAAAGCTGACACAGTTATATTTTGACGAAATATTATCAAAGAATTATGACCACGCTACGCCCGTGGGTGGTGTGCCGATGGTCGCGAGCCCAGGTTGTACAGCAGCAGATCTGGGTCCCGATTCACCCGGAGACGTCCTGGAAACTCGCTCTGTCTATAACGATGTGGATGACTATGATGGTTTGACAGATGCTCCACCGGTCAGCTTAACTGCAGGTTTAGATAGTTCTTATGACAGTTATAGTGTTTCTATTAGTGTGGCGTGCGATACCGCTAACTTAGTGTCAGCGAGTGCAACGAATCACGCCAAGAAAATAACTATTTCGATAACGCCACCGGGCCAAAGTACGATGACCTTTGCCGCTTATAAGGGGAACTTCTAATGTCGCGCCCCTTAAATGACTCTAAAGGATTTACCTTAATCGAGATGATTGTCACGATTGTCGTGATAGGTATTCTAGGTGTAGGAATTGCCGGATTTATCGGTCGAACTACGGAGGGCATGATCGATGCCTCTGAGCGCGGTAAAATATCTGCCATTGCTTGGGTGGTATCAGAGAAGCTAAGTAGAGAACTACGATTAGCTTTACCGAATAGTATTCAAACGCTTAGTGGCGGCTCATGTATTGAGTTTATTCCCACTGTCGCTGCAACGGACTATTTAAGTGTGCCGATTTTAAGTGGGGCCAGTAGTTTCGAGGTGGTACCTTTTGCTAGCTACGTGGATGCAAGTGTCGATACTAGCCAGGACAGAGTGGCCGTTTATAGTAATGCCGTCAGTGATGTTTATGACCTATCTGGAAGCCAGCGCGTAATTAGTAGCTTGCTTTCTAGTATTACTGCCGGCGCAACAGCCGGTGCTTTGACGATTAACTTACAATCAAGCCATCAATTTGTCAGTGACTCCCCAACTAAGCGTTTGTTTATTAGTCAGGACCCCGTGATGTTTTGTTTTAGCGGTGGCTTTCTCTATCGTTATTTTGATTATGGCTTTGATTCGACCCCTGATACCAACAAGCAAACTGTCATGGCAAATGGTGCGAATTTAGGTAGCTTTGCTTATACAGACGCCAGCCTGACTCGTAATGCTGTGGTAAATATTGCTTACAGTGTTACAGGTAGTAATGGTGAACTCCAGGCCGTAAATCAAGAGGTGCAAATTCGCAATGTACCCTAGGCAACTCCACTTTAGACAACTACACCTTAAGCAGCGAGGTATTGGACTTCCTGCGACAATATTTTTGATCGTTATTCTTGCTTTGATCGTTTTGGCAATGAGTGATCTGGCTGAAGATTCCAGTATGGGCTTTGCTCAAGACTTTGAATCTACACGAGCCTTTTACGCGGCGGAAAGCGGTGCTCAGATAGCGCTAAACAGAGTGTTCGTTGGTGGGACAACTTGTAATGATGCAATGGGGTATCTGGACTTTGATGCAGGAGGGAGTAACCCTGGCTTGGATAACTGCATTGCACAACTGATTTGCCGAATTGATACGGTGGCAGGTACAAATTATATGACATTTACAAGCACAGCGACCTGTGGAAGTGGTTTGGACCAGGCGACTCGTTCGGTGCAGGTGAGGGCTCATGATTAATAAGGGTGTTTTGTTATTGTTCCGACTTATTACAAGTATATGTGTGATTGTCTGTCTGTTTACTTTCGCTAGTAGTGCTCATTCTGCAATTACTTTTGTAGCTAGTACGACTGAAGATGGCAATAACGATGATGTCACTCTTACTGTACCAGCGAGTGCTGAAGAAAATGATTTGTTATTGGTGCAGATTACTATCCGAAACAGAAGTGGTAGTGATGGGGTGACAGCGCCAGCTGGTTGGACTCAGATTAGCTCTCAAGACAGAGACGATGATGTACTCCAATCATTGTACTATCGCCTGGCTACGTCTGGCGACGCTGGGACCGGGTATAACTTTGATTTTGATGGCAATCGGAATCGGCGGTATATAGGTGGTATGTCTGTCTTTCGAGGTGTCGATACCTCCACACCAATAGATGATGAAGATTCTAGCGTAGGTATGAGTTGGTCCAGTGTGACAGCACCGTCGGTCAATACTTCAGGCTCGGGGGGAATGCTGGTGGCATTTTATACGCTTGAAGCCGGAGACGCAGCGTTTTCCGCACCTGTCGGTATGACTGAAATGTACGATATTGAGGAACATAAGGGTAATGACGGAATAACAACAATGGCCGCATATGAGCTTCGACCTACGGCAGGTGCATCGGGTGATCGAGTCGCGACGGCGTCAACAATTTTTGATGATGCCATTGGTCACTTAATTGCTTTGAGAGAAGGGGCGAGTGGTGTATTGAATGTTGATAGTGTCCATGGTGCCTGTGGTGTTGATAATCTCTTGGTAGTCGAATTCGACAATACCATTGATAGTGATGCCTTAGATACTAGCTACTACTCCTTAAATGCAGCGACGATTAGTAGTGTTAGTCAGCAAAGTGACACAACGGTTGTATTGCAGGTAACAGGAATTGTAGCGGGCCAGGCATATACCTTGACGGTGGATGGTACTGATCACAGCGTTGATTTCTCTGGTTTAACTGGTCATTACTTTGATCAACGTAACGGAAGTGGAACCAAGGTTTCTCAGCCTTCAGGTTTATTTACCGGTACGGCATATCTGCGTAAAGATAGCCAAGTGGATTTTGGTTGGGGCTCAGGAACGCCGACTATTTTCCCTAGTACCTCTGGAAATAATGAGCGTTTCAGTATTCGTTGGAATGGCTATGTGGTACCGACACAAACAGGTAGTTATGAGTTCCGGCTGTATTCAGATGATGGTGTACGCTTAGACCTTGAAGGTAGTGAGATTATTAATGACTGGAGCCTTCATGGACCGCGTTATTCGAGCACTTCTGCGGCGCAATTATTAAATTCTGGGCAGGGCTATATCGTTCAGATGGAGCACTTTGAGCATACTGGTCAAGCTTATGCTCGTTTGCAATGGCGCCGTGACGGTGGCAGTTGGGAAGCTATTCCAAGTGCAGCTTTGAGTTCATGTGCGGTCACAGGTGAGCTACCTGAACCTGTCGCAGAATTTCGAATGGACGAGACGGCTTGGTCTGGCTCATCAGGTGATGTGGTGGATAGCTCAGCTAGTTCTAGCAATGCCAGTTCTCAAAATGGCTTAGACACAACGAATACAGCACACCTTTGCCGAGCAGGCGATTTCGATGGTGTTGATGACTACATTGAAAGCTCAGCCGTAGGCACAACGCTTACGGGAACCTCTTCACTGAGTTTTTGGATCAAGACCACACAAGTAGGAAATAATACCGGATGGCAGGCGCCCGGTATTGCAGGTATAGAAGAGGCGGGAGGCTCCGACGATATCTTTTGGGGCTGGATCGATGCCTCGGGCCATATTGGCTTATCGGTCGGTAACGATTACTCAACAAAATCCTCAGGAGTGATCAATGATAATAGCTTTCATCATGTGGTACTAACACGTGATGCCGGTAGTGGTGCGTATAAAATATATATTGATGGCGTGTTGGATCAAAGTGGCACCGCAGCAGCAGGTGTGATTGGCAACTCTTTCACGAGTATCGGCCGGATAGAAGATACAGGTGGTTCGCCAGAGTACTTTCAAGGTCAGCTAGATGAAGTCAAAATATACAACAGCGTTCTAAGTGATTCGCAAGTGAATGCCTTATATACCGAGACACGTTCATGTGGCGCCTATCAGCCTCTTGCTCACTTTGCCTTTGAGCAAAATAATTGGTCGGGCGCAGGCGTGTCGATCGAGGATTATTCGGGTAACGGTAATGCGGGATTAAGTGTCGGTAGTGCAGAGTCCCATGCCAGCGGCCAGGTTTGTAAAGGTAGTTTTATTCCCGACAACTCAAATTCAGCAACGATTGATGCCATTGACTCACAGCTGGACTTGGACACAGACGTAGGGAGTCAAGGGACTATTGTGCTTTGGTATCGAGCTGAAGAGAACTGGGTGGGGAGTGGAGATAAGACCTTAATTGATGCAACTACCGATGTCATAGGAAATTCTAACGATAAGTATTTCTTCTTGGCAAAATTAAATGATGGTCGCTTACGATTTGCCTTGGAAGATAGCGCGGATCTTGATTTCAACTTATACACAAGTGCTAACTCAGTTGTTGCGGGAACGTGGGTTCATCTTGGCGTAACCTGGGACTTATCTGCCGATGAATTGCATATATATGTTGATGGAAGCTCTGCTGCCTCATCGTCAATTTCATCTAACGGCACTATGGGTGATGTAGGAAATATCTTCTTCGGGGACAATTCATCTACTTATCTAACACCAGGCGCTTCAGCTTATGGCCGTTTGGATGAGATTAAAGTTTACGATAGCGTGCTGACTGAAGCAGAAATTGGAACGGCTATGGGGGACTCTCATGCTTGTAGCTCGTGTTCTTTAGGTAGTTTTTCGATTACTCAGCCTGACTATGGGTTAGCCTGCCCGAGTTCCAGAGCTGAAGTGAGTATTCAAGCTGTATGTGCGGATGGTGTTACTGATAAAACTGACTATGTTGGTACGATTGGTTTAAGTACCAATGATGATTCAAATAGCGAGTTTTATGATGCTGCTAGCGGTGGTTCCTCCATATCGGGTCTCACTCTGGATGGCTCTGAAAGCGGTGCAGCAACGGTCTTTTTATTCCATGAGAGGGCGGTTGATGGTGTGGTCGTGACCGCCGAAGATACTGCAGAGAGTGTAAGCTCTACCGCAACGCCGGGTACAAACTTTAGTGCTTACGGATTTGTTGCCACCAACCCGGCCTCTTTTGTTTGTGGTAATTCTAAATCGATGACATTAACCGCTGTCGGTCAAACTCAACCAAGTGGTAGTGCTTGTTCAGTGTTGACTGATTTTGACGGGAGTAAAGATTTAAAAGCATGGTTTGAGGTGAATTATCAATCTGATGAGTCACCCGCTATTGCAGATACGGCCAGGACTTCCCTAAGCCTTAATAACACGCTTATCGCTAACAGTTTACCTGCTAGTGATAATCTGACTTTAGATTTTGATCAAGGTGTAGCAGATCTTGACGTTAGGCATTTAGATGCTGGACAAATATTGTCTATTAACTTTGAACATGAGGATGGGCTCAGTGAAACGCCACTTATGCAAGGTCTTATGTCTAATGCCTTTGTTGTCTCTCCTTCCTTGATTGAGTCGACTGTACCGAGCGCGCCAAGTTGTTCTTCTCCTTTTGGATCTTGCAGTGAGTTTGCAACGGTCGGTGATAATTTTACTCAGCAGCTTAGAGCTGTCTGCGCGGATGCAAGCGCAACAACGGCTGAGAGCTATATCAGTCCTTCGCCAATATCGTTGCGTAGTAATCTTATTGCACCGCTAAGTGGTGTTAATGCCAATGTTGCCGAGAGCAATGTGGCCTTTACATTGGCAGATGATGGTGTTGTGTCGGTGACGCAACAAATAGATGAGGTGGGGGTTTTCACTATGGAAGCCTATGCCGTGCCCGATTATGCGGGTGAAGTCGTCAGCGGTGGTACAAGTGGTAATGTTGGTCGGTTTATCCCTGATCGTTTTGATGTGAGCTTTTCCGTCACAGGAGGAAATTTTGCCCCAGCGTGTAATGTCGTTGGACTATCGCCCTTCACTTATATGAATCAGGCCTTTCAATGGAATACTGTCCCTGAATTGACGATAAGTGCTGTACGTGCTGATGGCACGATTACACAAAACTATGAAGGTGATTTTTGGCGCTTGGGTGCAAACCTGGAGCTAGATGAGTCTTGTGGTGGTAGTGTAGGCGTTAAGGGTTTTTGCTATACCGATAATGCAGCGACGGCGGCGACATTATCCTCGCCAGTTGGAGATATAAGTTATGGTGCGACAACAGATATTGATGGAACGCTTAGCTTACTTATCCACTCTAGTAACCCTAACTTCAGTTATGATCGACCTGCAGGGACCAATATCGTTCCTTTTGACGCAGATATTGATTTGGTCGTTACTTTGGAAGACGATGATGATGTGACAGGCACTAGTAATTTAGCAGCGCTTGGTTTCCAATTTAGCTCAGAATTACGGCAAGGACGGTGGAAAATGGAGAATGCCTATGGGCCTGATACTCAAGCGTTAAAAATGAAGGCTTACCCCCAATATTATTCTAGCGCCGGAACCTTTGTTGCCCATACTGATGATCAATGTACCGCAGTTGTTCCAACTGTTACACCTTTAGGTAGTGGTGCTACGAGCTTAGAAGATATTCTTGTGGGTTCAGAGTTAACTACCTTAAGTGTGAATGCTCCTCTCGATGATGCGCAAAATGAAAACTTTAGCTTCAGCGCTCCAGGAGTCGGCGGGGCTGGAAAAGTTCAAGTTAATCAGGACTTATCTGCATTGCCATGGTTGCGTTTTGACTGGGACGGAGATGGCGCTCTGGATGATGAGCACCCCTTTGTTGAGGCGCAGTTTGGTCAATATCGAGGCCACGACAGAATTATTTACTGGCGAGAAGTGAGTAACTGATTCTAGGTCGTGCTCCAAGGTTTGGGCATAGCGCGGGATGGAACCCGCTGCCTACAAAATATGAGAGTAATGCGGAGGGAGGGGCTTAATCCTCTTCCTCAGTACTCTCTTCAAAGCTCATATCAAGCTCTTTGATTTTACGGGTAAGCGTATTCCGGCCCCAGCCTAATAACTGGGAAGCATCTCTACGTCGTCCGCCAGTATGGTTCAATGCCGTATCGATCATAATACGCTCAAACTGGGGAACAGCTTGATCCAGAATGGCACTATTACCTTTTTTAAGTTCCTGGTCAGCCCACTTTCGCAAGGCTTCCTGCCAAGTACTTGCTGTTGGAGCAGTGTTATCTTCATCTAATAATTCTGGCGGCAGGTCTGATACATGAACCTCTCTACCACTAGCCATGACGGTTAACCAGCGACAGGTGTTTTCTAGCTGTCGAACATTACCTGGCCAGGGCATGGCACTTAAGTACTCTTCGGTCTCAGGGCGTAATTGCTTGATGTCGACCGAGAGCTCTTCAGCTGCTTTGCTTAAGAAGTAGTTCGCCAGGGTGGGGACGTCTTCACTTCGGTCGCATAGTTTAGGTAGGTGAACGCGAATAACGTTCAAACGGTGAAATAAATCTTCCCGGAAGCTACCTTCTTGAACCAGACCTTCAAGGTTTTGGTGGGTTGCAGCGATAATCCTAACGTTAACCTTAACGGGTGTGGTGCCACCGACTCGATAAAACTCACCATCTGCAAGTACACGTAATAGGCGGGTTTGCGTATCGGCAGGCATATCTCCGATTTCATCGAGGAAAAGTGTACCGCCATCAGCCTGTTCAAAGCGTCCGGTGCGCTGTCCTCCAGCACCTGTAAAGGCACCTTTCTCATGACCAAATAACTCAGACTCAATCAGGTCGTTGGGAATTGCAGCCATGTTTAAGGCAATAAATGGTAACTGTGCACGGGGGCTATGCTGATGCAAAGCACGAGCGACCAGTTCTTTACCTGTTCCTGATTCGCCATTGATCAGAACCGTTATATTTGACTGTGATAAGCGGCCGATAGCGCGAAACACTTCCTGCATCGCTGGAGCTTTACCAATGATTTCAGTATTTTCTTCATTGAGCTCCGGTGCATCAGGCATATTCTGTGCTTTTTGCTCTTGGGAGTGAGCAATGGCGCGTTTGATTAGTGCGACGGCATCATCTAGATCGAAGGGTTTGGGTAGGTAGTCGAAAGCGCCACTCTGATAGGAGGAAACAGCGCTGTCCAAGTCGGAATGAGCGGTCATAATAATGACCGGAACTGCCGGTACGCCACGATGCAAATTATTAGCTTGAATCTTTTCAAGTAGTGCAAGCCCATCAATGCCAGGCATACGAATATCACTGATAATCGCATCAGGGCTCTCGCTAGAAAGTCGTTCTACTACACCTTCACCGCTTTCAAAAGAGCGAAGCTCGTAGTCTTCTTTTGCTAGTGCTTTTTCAAGTACCCAGCGTATAGAGCGGTCATCATCAATGATCCATACAAGTGGCTTTGTTGTCATAGTGTTACTCCGAGATACTTGAAACGTTTGTTGGTTTAGGTGAGCGCGTGCTATCGATAGGGATATAAATAATGAAGTCGGTTTTACCTGGTTTGCTTTCGCACTCGACCAAGCCATCGTGCTTGGTAAATATGCTTTGCGTAATGGATAAGCCCAGACCTGTACCTTCTGCGCGCCCACTGATCATGGGGTAAAAAATATTCTGAATGGAATCCTTTGGTATACCTGGACCGTTGTCGATAATATCAACCTTTAGTACCAGTCGATGTCGAGTATGACCAATAGTGAACTGCCTTAGAGTTCGCGTTCTCAAGACAATCTGAGGTGAAGGATTTTCGTCTTTTTGCTCAGACAGTGCTTGAAGTGCATTTTTCGCAATGTTCAGAAACGCTTGAATTAACTGACTTTTATCGCCCAGGAATTCGGGAATACTTGGGTCGTAGTCCCTGATAATATTAATTTTGCCTGCAGATTCGGCATGAATCAGGGTGTGAACTCTTTCAAGAATCTCGTGGATGTTTGTTTCACAACGCTTGAGGGCTTTATTAGAGCCGAGCATTCGATCTACCAGACTTCTCAGCCGGTCCGACTCACTCATTATAATTTGTGTGTATTCATGATGCTCTGGGTTGGTCAGCTCTGCATCAAGTAGCTGAGCGGCACCCCGAATTCCACCGAGAGGGTTCTTAACCTCATGAGCGAAGCCACGAACAAGGATTTGAGCTGTTTCCTGGTTCTCATGCAGCTGTTCTTCACGGCTGATCCGCTTCAAACGATCCTTTGCTTGCATTTCGATCAGCAGTAAATCCTGAGAATCTTGAGAGAACTTTGATGCCGAGCAGTCTGCAAGAAGCTCTTGGCCGTTGTGTAGAATAAACTCGCAGTCACGTTGAGTGTATGAGTGCCCGCCATCAATAATGGCCTGGAACTCGTCAAACAAAAGCTCTTCATGTTTAATAAAGAGGTGATCTAGCTTGCTGGATAGTATTCGTTTGTAACCGGCTTGCAGGAGCATTTCGGCAGCAGGATTGATAAATTTAATCTGGTAATTTGCATCAATAAGGATAACAGCAGTCGACAAGCCTTCGAGTATGCGTTGTTGGTAGGCATCTGAGAACAGGTTGGTTGTCATTAAAGCTTGTATCCATTTAAAGACGAAATTACATGCAAACAGGCTTGCTCTTGCCTGGGGCGAACTATAATAGCCAAAGCAAGAAGCAAACCAATGTTTTATGTGGCGTCGAATATGTTCAGAGAGTAGCTATTTAGCGAGCTCCCGACTGCTTGCGTGTCAGGGCTCTTGGTTTAGTATAGATGAAGATAGGATGTGCGCACCAATTTTGTGCATTGCTTTTTTGGGGTGTTCCCTATTGGTGCTCTCTATGTGTTAGTTAATTTTGAACGCTCTGGCGATAGGTCGATGAACTGTAAATTGACTACTGGCTGAGATAAGAGCCTTGTTTTGTGGGTCGATAACTTGGACCGTGATCGTGTGTGTTCCTCTATTTAGGCTTGTTAGCAGCAAGCTCGCCCCTTTTTGTAATGCAACTTCGGCACCATCCAGCAGAAAGCGCAGTTTGTCCTCTGCTCTTAATGAAGGCTCTAATATGGTGCTTACAGTGATGTCACCCGTGCCTGAGTGGAGTGCGCTCCGGTCTATTGGTGCGCTAATAACAAGTGACTGGTAAAGAAAGCTGTCGTCTGTAGGTGCAGAGCTAAAACTTATGGGGCTTGGTTTTAGTGCAGGTATGGTTGGAACGGGTTCGACTTCCAAGGTGACGGCGTTGCTTTGTGGTTGGTCTGAGTACGATATGCTGCCATCTGGTTTTGTGACTTTATAGACGGTTGTTGTGCTGGTGCTTTCTTCGGCATACAGCTTACTCGTGCTGACGAAAAACAATAAAGCCAATAAAGTAACCTTTATGGCGATCAACAAATTGCTAGTCTTGAATTGATCTTGTGTAAGCACAGTCTATACCCTCGTTAAATAACTGCTATAGTTAGAAAAAGCTTTGAAGAAGCAGTGTAACAGAGAGTCTTTTCGCTTCTAAAGCTCATCTATAGTTTAGCTCACAATTTGATGAGCTATTTTTGATATTTGAGGTTTTTTCTTTGTCCCATAATTCCGCCAGTAGCTCTTATGACAATGCGGCGAATGTATCGAGTGCTGAAGCAGTAGAGCCTGCTCAAGTAGCTGTATCGCGTTATCTTCAAAATGCTTATCTGCATGTCATGGCGCTAGCTGGGTTTGCTTGTTCACGTGAGGTGTTTTTGCACGGCTTACCCGTAGACGAAAGAGCTTCAAGTAGCGGTATGATGAGAGCGGTTCATAGCCAAGGCAAATTACAGTGCCGCCAAATGGATTTGGCGGATCTGGATAAGGCTGCCTTGCCTTGCCTTGCTCAGCTTAAAGGGAGTGATGAGGCTTGGCTCGTGATTGAGCGCTACGATACTTCCCGGTGTGCTTATAGCGTTAAAATTTTTAGCTCTGAGGGAGAGGGGCAGGCTTATTGGAGCGAGTTTGAGCTTAAGGAGAAAATCTCTGCAGAGCTGGTTTCGGTATTTCCAAAGGCGCATACGAGCAGTTCCTTAGACCAGCCAAGAAGAAGTGGTTTTGCTTCGTGGATGTGGCAGGAGCTAAGAGCTTTAAGCAGTGTTTATCGGGATATCATCGCAGCTACTTTATTGATTAACGTCTTTGCTTTGGCTGCGCCATTGTTTGTCATGAATGTTTATGATCGGGTAGTTCCCAATCAGGCAATCGAGACGCTTTGGGTTTTGGCGTCAGGTCTGGTCTTAGTGATCGTTTTTGAGCTGCTGGTAAAATTGCTTCGACATGTGTTTTTGGAACAGGCCGGTAAGCGTTTAGACTTGGTTTTGTCGAGTAAGCTATTTTCCAAGGTTTTGAATATCAGGCTCGAAGAATTTCCTTCGTCAGTGGGCTCACTTGCCAGCCAGGTGAAAGAGTTTGACTCGATCAAGCAGTTCTTTACTGCGGCGACAATGACGGCGCTCGCAGATGTTCCTTTTGCCATTATCTTTCTATTGGTTATCGCTTCTGTGGGTGGGCAGCTGGCCTTGGTGCCTTTAATAGCGGCTGCTTTCCTCTTGCTCTATGGTTACGTTGTGCATTTCCCGATAAAAAAAGTGGTTGATTTGATGCAGCAGGCAGCCGCTGAAAAAAATAGTGTTTTGGTTGAGAGCTTAAGCGGCATTGAAACGATCAAGTCCCTTAATGCGCAAGGGCGTCAGCAGGGCTTGTGGGAGAGAGCGCTGGTGCGTATGTCGCTACTAGGAGTAAGAGCCAAGCATCTGACCGACTCTGTATCGATCGTATCTGCGTCCGTTATGCAGCTTTCAACCATGGCGATTGTAATTGTCGGTGTTTATCAGATTGAGCAGCAAGCTTTGAGTTTAGGCGCTTTGATTGCTTGTGTGCTGTTAAGTTCTCGCGCCTTAGCGCCGATGTCCCAGATTGCTAACCTGATATCTCAATACCAACAAGCAAGGTCAGCGCTTAAGGGCTTGGACGATTTATCTCGGCGTGATGATGAATTAGAAGATATTTCTAAATCGCTGAGTTTGGGGGGCAAAATAACAAGCATCGAGATGCGAGATTTATCCTTTTCGTACTCGGGTGGGCCTAAAGTTTTGAAGGATATTAATCTGTCTTTGAATGCAGGTGAAAAAGTAGGGATTATTGGAAAGATTGGCTCTGGAAAAAGTTCACTGCTTAGGTTGTTGCTGGGCTTTGGTAGAGCTGATGCCGGACAATTATTAGTGAATGGCTTCGAGGTTCAGCATTTGAACGCAAGTGAGCTCAGGTCATCTATTGCTTATGTTCCCCAAGAAATTACCTTATTTAGCGGTAGCCTGCGTGAAAACATCCTAATGAAGGCACCAGAAGTGTCGCAGGAAGCGTTGCTTAAAGCGGTGGAATTGTCAGGTTTGTCCGAATTGGTTCAAACTCATGAGATGGGTTTGGATATGACGATAGGAGAGCAAGGAAAAGGCTTATCTGGTGGGCAGAGGCAGTGTGTGGCAATCGCTAGAGCACTTATCAATGACCCTGACTTATTGTTATTTGATGAGTTAAGTTCTTCAATGGATAATCAGACAGAACAGATGATCATCAATAATATTCGGAATATCTCTAAGGATAAGGTGCTGCTACTTAGCACGCACCGGGCTTCTTTGCTGGCCCTGGTGGACCGAATTATCGTGATGGATCAAGGAAAAATTGTTGCTGATGGGCCAAAGGAAAGTGTTTTGGATGCGCTCAAGCGAGGCTTGATTCAGGCAGGGAGCCAAAGTGCTCACAATGATAAACAAGGTCATGGAAAGGGAGGTGTTTCCAATGACTGAGTTCCGTTCAACCCCTATCACTCAAGCCTTAAATGATCATGGTAATGTCATAAAGTCACGACGCTTGCTGTGGCTTATAATTTTGATCTCTTTTTCATTTATCTGCTGGACTGCTTATGCAGAGGTGGATGAGTTGGTTCGCGGTGTAGGTAAGGTTATCCCTTCGAAGCAACTGCAGTTGGTCCAGAATCTTGAGGGTGGCATTCTCTCGGAATTATTGGTGGAGGAAGGTCAGGAAGTCGAAGCCGGTCAGGTTTTATTAAAACTGGATGATAAGCAGCTTGCTTCCCGTTTTCGGGAGCGTGAACAGGTAGTGCGAGTGCTTCAGGCTCGCTCAGAAAGGCTGCGAGCCGAAGCGCAAGGCGGAGAGCTTTCTTTTTCTGAATCTCTGGTTCGTGATGACCAGGCTTTAGTGAGAGAGCAGCAAGCGCTTTTTACTCAAAGGCTTGAACAGTTAAGAGCCTCCAAAGCAATAATTAGCCAGCAAATTCAGCAGAAACACCAATTATTGGATCAGCTTCAAGGGCAGCTCCGTCAGTCCAGAGAGCAGGAGTTGCTGGTGAAAAAGGAGTTGGCAATATTGGAGCCTTTGTTTGAGCAAGGGGTTGTCTCTGAGGTGGAGCTGATAAGATCTGAAAAGAGTGTCTTGGAGGCCAAGGGGAAAGCTTCAGATATTGAACTGAAGTTGCCGCAGATTGAATCTTCTATAAAAGAGCTGACAAATCGTAGAGCTCAGTTAGAGTTGGACTTTAGGTCTGAGTCTCGTCTTGAATTAAATGATGTGTTAGCAGAGCTGGCTCAGATGTCTCAAGGTCACGATGTATTGGAGGATAGGGTTGACCGAACCCAGGTTCGATCGCCTGTTAATGGTATCGTTAAAGAGCTTATGGTGACCACCTTGGGTGGGGTTATTCAGCCGGGAATGGATTTGGTGAGTGTTGTCCCGATGGAGGATGCTTTGCTAATTGAGACAAAAGTCCGCCCTGCCGATATTGCACGACTGTACCCTGGACAGAAAGCAATGGTAAAATTCACCGCATATGATTTCACGGTTTATGGAGGGCTCGAAGCTGAGCTGGTTCATATTAGTGCTGATTCCAGTACAAATGAACAAGGTGATAGCTTCTACCTGGTACGCGTCAAGACGCGAGATAATAACTTGAAGTTCGGAGACAAGCTCCTTCCGGTTATTCCTGGTATGATTGCCCAAGTAGATATTCTGACAGGGAAGAAAACCTTGCTGACGTATCTCTTGAAACCAATATTAAAAGCCCGGCAGGTTGCGCTGACCGAACAGTAAGTTTTGACTTGCTCACTATGCAACTTTTCAGGGTTTTATCTACGGATAGATAATAATAAGTAGCAACCAGTTTGGTTGTTAACGTAGAGGCAATAATAAAATGCAGTTTCTTTCGCGCTTGTTCTTGTGCTTAGCTGTCACAGGCTGTTTTAGCGTGGCCCCGGTTTTTTCCCAAGAGCTAGATTCAAGTTTCTCGAACATTATAGATGAGCCAGGGCTGTCTAAGAAAGCTTCGGCAGTTCGTGGCATTCAGGAGAGCGTGAGCTTAACCTTAGCCAGTCATCCGCAACTTAAAGCAATGGTCAGCGAGTTGTATGCTCAGATGGCGGACATCGAGGAGCGGGAGTCTGCGTTTCTACCTAAGCTTGTTTTATCTCTAGGTGTCGGGCGTGAGCATAGTAATAACACTTCGACAAGGTCATTGACGGGAAGTGGCTCTGAACAAATGGAGCGCCGAGAAGCTTCACTTGCCTTAAGGCAAATGTTATTTGATGGCTTTCATACTCATTGGCAGCGTGAAAGCGGCGTAGAGATGGGGCAGGCACGACGTCTAGCGATGCGCTCTCAGGCAGAAACGCTAGCCTATGATGCTGTGCAGGCGCATTTGGATGTTATGCGTGCGAACTTTGCTCTTGAGGATCATATTGCGAACCTGCAAACTCATGAACGGATTGCGAAAGACGTGGGTACGAGAGCTCGTTTGGGAAAAGATGACCGAGCCAAGGTAAGTCAGGTCAGTGCGCGTTTATCTTTATCTTTGGCAAATGTCGAGGCAGCAAAGGCTAAGCTTAGAGCGGCTGAGGCGGCTTATTTTCGAGTTGTAGGCTCAAGGCCTGCTTTATCTTTGGCTTTTAGTCCAGGCTTGTTATCGATGCC
>NZ_LWEY01001501.1:0-862 GCF_001634935.1 Oleiphilus sp. HI0043
GCTTATTCCAGCGGCAACAGCCGCACACGCACCGGTACCACAGGCCAAGGTTTCACCCACACCTCGCTCGTAAACGCGTAGTTGGATAAAGCGCTTATGTACTATTTCCATAAAACCAACATTCACACGCTCTGGAAAGCGTTCATGCGCTTCAATCAATGGTCCTAAATGCGCAACCTGCTGATCACTCAATTCAGGCACCTGCAAAACAGCATGAGGGTTGCCCATAGACACCGCAGAAATCTGCAAGGGTTCACCATCGACATCGATGCTGTAACTATCTGCTGGAGCATCCGCTGTAAATGGAATACTTTCTGGGTCGAATACTGGTTCGCCCATGTCTACAAGGACGCGACCATCATCATTGACCTTTAACTCAATATCGC
The DNA here is from genome assembly GCF_001634935.1 of Oleiphilus sp. HI0043. Classification (NCBI taxonomy): domain Bacteria; kingdom Pseudomonadati; phylum Pseudomonadota; class Gammaproteobacteria; order Oceanospirillales; family Oleiphilaceae; genus Oleiphilus; species Oleiphilus sp. HI0043. The sequence continues at coordinate 387 of NZ_LWEY01001501.1, forward strand.
CTTTTTTTGTTTCGACCCGAATACTATCTTTGTTGCTTAGCTTCTTCTCGCGCACGAAGACTGCGAAACACCTGGCACCGTTACCACACTGCTCAACTTCTGAACCATCGGCATTAAAAATTCGATAGCGAAAATCAACATCAGGCTTGCCAGGTGGTTCGACCAACAAAAGCTGGTCAAAGCCCACACCTAAATTACGATCAGCCATTCGGCGAATTTGTTCAGGACGAAGGTGAACATGATGGCTGATCATATCAACCACCATAAAGTCATTACCCAAACCATGCATTTTGGTAAAGTTCACCACCATATTGTTTTCTCCCGATACCTAAAATACTCTAAATGCCCACTAAGGCATCAAATTCTCAAGCGCTAGTTGATCATCAATTGTTTCACGCTTACGCGCTAATACGACTTGCTCACCATCTACAACCAGCTCTGCCACACGACCTCTGGAGTTGTAGTTCGAGCTCATT
>NZ_LWEY01001502.1:0-869 GCF_001634935.1 Oleiphilus sp. HI0043
CTAAGAGTCAGGCGCTGAAAAGCATCAACAGAAGCGTGAAAAGCACCGTAATCTAGGCTAGAATAGCCGGCTGGTTTTAGTCGGCTTGATGCTTTATCCATCTTTAAGCGCCAAGCTTCTAAAAAGTACCTTATTTTTCACTCTTTATAAAAACACGCGACATTGAAGACTCTCATGCAAGAACATTATCAACCGCAGCAAATAGAAGAAAAAGCCCGTAAATTTTGGCAAGACAACAACAGCTTTGCTGTCACTGAAGACGAAACAAAAGAGAAATACTACTGCCTGTCCATGTTCCCTTATCCGAGCGGAAAACTACATATGGGCCACGTGCGTAACTACACCATTGGCGATGTTGTTTCTCGCTATCAGCGCATGCAAGGCAAAAACGTAATGCAACCTATGGGTTGGGATGCTTTTGGTCTTCCTGCAGAGAATGCTGCGATCAATAACAAGGTAGCACCTGCCAAGTGGACCTACGAAAATATCGAATACATGAAGACTCAGTTGAACGCACTGGGCTTTGGCTACGACTGGAGTCGCGAACTGGCGACCTGTCAGCCTGAGTACTACAAGTGGGAACAGTGGTTCTTCACCAAGCTTTACGAGAAAGGTTTGGTTTACAAGAAGAACGCAACCGTCAACTGGGACCCTGTCGACCAAACTGTTTTGGCAAACGAACAGGTTGTTGATGGCCGCGGCTGGCGCTCTGGTGCTTTGGTCGAGCGTAAAGAAATTCCACAATGGTTTATCAAGATTACTGATTATGCTGAAGAGCTGTTGGCAGATCTCGATCAGTTAGATGAGTGGCCTGAGCAGGTCAAAACCATGCAGCGCAACTGGATCGGCCGCTCTGAAGGTTTGGAATT
>NZ_LWEY01001503.1:0-847 GCF_001634935.1 Oleiphilus sp. HI0043
GGGGGAATATTCGTAGGTTTGGCGCCCAGTTTGGCAATGACTTCACCCGCGAAGCCAGGAATACGCATTTTCAATCCTTGCAGGTCTTCTACAGTATTAATTTCTTTCTGGAACCAGCCGCCCATCTGGTTAGCTGTGTTACCGCCAGGGAAGGACATGAGATTGTACTGGTCATATAGCTCATTCATTAATTCCATGCCACCGCCGTAGTAAAACCATGCATATTGTTCGGAGGCGATCATACCAAAAGGCATGGTAGTGAAGTACATGGTGGCAGGCACTTTACCTTTCCAATAGTAAGATGCAGAGTGGCCCATATCGTATTGGCCTGACTTAACCATATCGAAGATACCAAAAGGAGACTTATGCTTGTTTGAAGAGTGAATGACGACCTTTAAGCGACCGTTCGACATCTTCTCGACCATCGATGCCATATTCTTGGAGGTGTCACCAAAAATAGGAAAATTAGGCCCCCAGGTTTCTGCCAGTTTTAGCGTGTATGAGTCTTGTTTTTCTACTTTGTGGGTGTGTTCAACCTTGTCATCACAGGCAACTAAAAACTGAACTGATATGACGATTGCTAGAAAGCTCACGACTTTTCGTAGAGACATTTGTGGCATCCTTGTTATTTTTGAAAGTGGAGCGCGAAATTTAACAGAACTAGGGTGTGCTTGAAAGCGTGGAATTGCTTTTATAGGTTTCTATTCAGAGCCATTAAGGCTACTCTTCGAACTCTTTATATGGGACCAAAATACCTAATATGCATCGATTATTCGCACTTTTGTTATTTCCACTATCTGCTTGGTCTGGTGAAGATAATCTGCACTCTTTAAGCTTTAGTTATGGC
>NZ_LWEY01001504.1:0-905 GCF_001634935.1 Oleiphilus sp. HI0043
CCTGGTCGTCACGAATTTCGCCATCAAGCGAATCTGACCAATGTTCAATCAAACCACCTGCATGGGGTGCCAAAGCTTGGTTAGTTGCATTAAGGCGGGCTTCAACCGAAGCATTATGACGCAATACGCGCTCGGGCTTGGGTAAGCGCTTGCCGTGTGCAGCGAGTAATACCATGGCCTCGACCAATGAGTGCACCGTAAAACTGTCATCAGCGTTGTCGGGGTTGACGAATTTCAGGCTATAACAGAGCTCTGTAACGCGGTGTTCAACCTGAATTCGGGTGTTCATTTCCATAAAGAAGTGTTTGTCGCGGTCAACGATACACTCGAAGGTGGATACGTTGTCCAAACCTACAGCCTGACCAAATACTTCGGATTCTTTTTCCATCGCCTGAAGGGTTTTGATCTCCTGGCTAAGGATTTTAGATTCGGCTTCACTACCGCGATGCAACGACTCTGTAAGCGCATGCTGTAAATCTTCGGTCGTAACCGATATTTCAAGCAGCTTTTGCTCGTGCATCTGCAAAGAGCAATCACGACCGCCCAAAGCCAGTGCCCATTCACCATTACCGATCACCTGGATTTCCTGGTGACGAGTGGTTTCGATATTCAACTCGACAAGAATATTCTTGTTGTCGCCTTGGCCTGTCGCTTTTACCTCGTTGAGGATCTCAAGTACTAGAGAAGGTGCTTCATCTGCTGCTTGGCTTAAGCGCTCTTCGATGCTGCCTTTAAAGCTTGAAGGGCTGGAGAGTATGCGTTGGCCTTTACCGCCGCCACCGCCGATGCATTTCAGGCGAATACGGTTTTCAGGGTACTCCTGGCCAATCTTGATTACTTGCTCGCGGATGGTTTCCTGAAGCTCTGCCACGCTATAAAGGTCGATGCCTTTTTTGTAGCCTGCA
>NZ_LWEY01001505.1:0-1539 GCF_001634935.1 Oleiphilus sp. HI0043
AGAAATACTGGCAACGTCTATCACCTCACACTCAATCCCATCCCTAGCCAATAAACTTGCCGCTTGCATAGTTTCATTTATGCTCGCCCCCCATGAGACTAAAGTCATATCCCTTCCTTGACGCAATAGAAAGGACTTATCCAATGGCAAGCCTTCACCATCATCCTTTACCTCACTATGAAATAAACGATAAATGCGTTTTGGCTCCAAAAATATAACAGGGTCATTGGAACGAATCGCTGACAAAAGCAGTCCATAAGCCCTTTTTGGAGAGCTAGGCTGTATAACCCGAATACCCGGAATATGTGCAAACATTGCCTCGGTACTTTCACTATGATGTTCGGGTGCATGAATTCCCCCGCCATAGGGGGCGCGAATAACCATTGGGCAAGAAAGGCGCCCACGTGTGCGATTACGCATACGTGAAGCATGGCTAACCAAGTGCTCCATTGCAGCATAAATGAAGCCCATAAACTGTATTTCTGCAACCGGACGCAGGCCTTGAGCTGCCATTCCTATAGTCATGCCTGCAATCATCGTTTCAGCTAGTGGTGTATCCATAACCCGACGCACACCAAATGCTTCTCGTAAGCCCTCCGTTGCGCGAAAAACACCGCCATTAACGGCAACATCTTCGCCAAGCACAACCACTTCTTCACTTTCTGCCATTGCGCGATGCAATGCCATATTAACGGCCTCAATAATACAAACCTTCGATGCGCCAACACTTTCAGGAGCACAGTCATCTATTGCTTTAGTAAGATTCATATCATTCATGGCTATGCCCCTCCATATCAACTGGCTTCAACTTATCCTGAGCGTCGGTATTTTCAAACCTTGTCCCTTCACATTGCGGGCTTATTTTTTTAGTGTTTTTCATACCAAGCAATTTGACCTGCGCGTATTGGTCAAGCAGTGGCTCAGGTAGTGTTTCGAAGAGATAATCAAACATCGCCTCAGGTACGTCATCCTCCTCTATAAGATAGGCTTCAACAGCCTCACTAATTTTCTTCTTAATTCGTATGAGAAGTTCTTTCTCCTTGGATTCCGACCAGTATCCTTTAGACAGTAAAAAAGTTTTTAGTCTTGAAATAGGCTCCTTGTCCCAGGCTGACTTCAGCTCAGAATCACTGCGATAACGTGAAGCATCATCGGCGGTAGTATGATCCCCTAAGCGATAACTCACCGCTTCAATAAGCGTTGCACCTTTACCTGCGTAGGCTTTCTCCAGTGCTATATTGACTGCATGACGCACGGCAAAATAGTCGTTACCATCAACAACCAGTCCCTCAATCCCGGCGCCAATCGCTTTTTGGGCAATCGTTTGCGCGCCGCACTGAATATCGCGGGGGGTCGAAATAGCCCATTGATTGTTATTTACAACCATTACCAAGGGTAGTTGCCACGCCCCTGCCAGATTTAGTGTTTCGAGAAAGTCGCCTTTCGAGGTCGCGCCCTCACCACACGTAACAAGAGATGCTTGATGTATGCCTTTGGTTTTCAGAGCAACAGCTGCACCGGCAGCGTGGCCATATTGTG
>NZ_LWEY01001506.1:0-1130 GCF_001634935.1 Oleiphilus sp. HI0043
GATTTAAGAGTCAAGCAATGTTTAAGAGAATAATTCACTTTTTTTCAGCTATCTATTTTCCGAGAAGCAGATCGATTATTTTTTATACCAAAGCAGTAATACTTACTCCGCTTCTAACTCTCTTCAGAGAATAAGTGCTCCCACGATGCTGTGAGATATTGGTACATTGACCATAGCGTAAGAATCGATGCGAAGTATATAAGGCCAATCCCAGACCAATAAAACCAGTCAGATTCAGGGCCTAGCAACAACAGCATAATGGAGCCCATCTGGCACATAGTTTTTAGCTTACCGATGAACGACACCGCAACATTATCACGTTTGCCCTGCTCTGCCATCCACTCTCGCAAGGCTGAAACGACAATTTCACGCCCAATAATAATCATCGCTGGAATCGTCACCCAGACAGAGTAATAGCTTTCGATTATCACCGCCAAGGACATTGCCACCATCAGTTTATCTGCGACTGGATCAAGAAAAGCACCAAAGGGTGTAGTCTGGTTCCACTTTCTTGCCAGGTAGCCATCAAGATAATCCGTACAACCTGCAATAAAAAATAACGCTGCAGCTAAGATGGCACTCGATTCTATCGGCAAGTAATACGCTACGACAAAAACCGGAATAAGAACAATTCTGGAAACGGTAAGGATATTTGGTAAATTCATGAAAACTTCTAGCTGCCTTAGTAATACTTTATTTACGAGCTATGGAGCGTCAAATAGATATGCTCTGCCAAACTCGTGCTAATTCCTGATACTTTTGCTATTTCTTCGGTCGACGCCTTTTTGATATTCGAGACGCTACCAAAATACTGCAGCAACGCTTTTCGCCTCTTAGCCCCTACCCCTTCAATATTCTCTAACGTTGATTGACGCCTTGCCTTATCTCTACGATTCCGGTGCCCGGTAATCGCAAAGCGGTGGGCTTCGTCCCGTATTTGCTGAATTAAATGCAACCCCGGATTATCAGAAGCACAGTCTATCGTTTTTAAGTGGCCAGCCTTTTCAGGTATTAGCAATGTTTCAAAGCCGGGTTTACGCGTAACACCCTTGGCAACGCCAATTACATTAAGATCTGACAAGTTTAACCTGTCGAAGACCTCAAGTGCCAGATTTAGTTGACCTTTGCCA
>NZ_LWEY01001507.1:0-908 GCF_001634935.1 Oleiphilus sp. HI0043
AAAATCGATTCTGCTGTGAACGATAGTCGAAAAGAATTTTCTCGTCTGGGGCTGGCATTTTTATTCTTAGCCGGGATTCTAGCTTACGTCGCGACAAGCTTCCAGCTTGGACAAGGTTCTTTGGTTTTATCTATCGCCGCAGTAGTTGGCGGCTATATGGCAATGAATATAGGTGCCAATGATGTGGCCAATAACGTTGGCCCAGCGGTTGGCTCAAAAGCGCTCACACTAACCTGGGCGATAATAATAGCTGCAATCTTTGAGGCCGGTGGTGCCTTGTTAGCTGGCGGTGAAGTCGTCAGTACCATTAAGAAGGGTATTATCAACCCCGAAAATATTACTGATTCCACTACTTTTATCTGGTTAATGCTTTCAGCCTTATTTGCTGGTGCTGTTTGGTTGAATGCAGCTACTTACCTCGGTGCGCCCGTTTCAACAACTCATTCAATCGTTGGTGGCGTGCTTGGCGCAGGTATTGCTGCTGGCGGATTGGCCATTGCAAACTGGAATAAAATGGGGATGATTGCTGCGAGTTGGGTTATCTCACCTGTGCTAGGGGGCGTTATTGCAGCCTCGCTTCTCCTATTCATTAAAAAGAAGATTATTTATCAGGATGACATGCTTCAATCGGCAAGACGCTTTGTTCCTTGGTTGATCGCGTTGATGGCGTGGGCGTTTAGTACTTATTTAGCGCTTAAAGGTTTGAAAAAAATATGGAAAATTGACTTCCAAATGGCCGCCATGATTGGTCTTGCTGTCGCCGCATGTTTTTTTGTTGTAATAAAACCTTTAGTTTCAAAGTCATCCAAAAAGCAAGAGAATAATAAGGAAGGCGTCAACAATCTCTTCACTATACCTCTGATTTTTGCTGCGGCATTATTAAGTTTTGCGCATGGAGCAAATGATGT
>NZ_LWEY01001508.1:0-1216 GCF_001634935.1 Oleiphilus sp. HI0043
ATATTGATTTGCTTGAGCATTTATATCGTCCGCGACCTTAGCTGCAGGTGCGATGGAATAGCGCAGAATGCCTTCGTGGTGGTCGTTTTCTGCTAGTGGGTAGACTTTCATGCTGTCATCAGCTGAGCGTACAGCGATAATTGACAGCTCTCGAGAAAAGTTTACGAATGCTTCTGCAATAAGTGTGTTTGTGCCATTTTTACCTTCGCCAATAGCCTGCCATGCTGCTTCGCATTGTTCTGCTTGACGAATAACGAACTGGCCTTTTCCGTCATAGCCTTCTCGCGTTGTCTTGGTGACGATTGGGCAACCTAGTTTTTCGACAGCCGCTTTTAACTCTTCAAGGGAGTTGACGATATGGTAGGCAGGAGTGGGAATTCCAAGTTTGGTAAATAGTGCCTTTTCCTCAGCTCTATTTTGACAGACTTCAATAGACTTTGAGGGGGGATAAAGTGTACTTTTACTTTCGATGTATTGTGTTAGTTGCGCTGGAAGGTGCTCAAATTCATAAGTGACGACATCAACGTCATTCAGGAAGTCCGCTAAGGCCGGATTGTCGAGCTTGGCCTCGGTGTCGATAGTAATGTCTCCAAGTCCAACGCTAGGAGAACCGGACGTATCATAAAAGTGAAAGTCCAGCTCCAGAGGGTATCCCGCCAAAGCGAGCATTCGGCCTAGTTGCCCAGCGCCCAGTACACCAATTTTCTTCATTGCCTAGCCTCGTGGATCTGGTTGGCTTAATACTGTTTCTGTTTGCGTCTGGCGGAACTTATTGAGAGCAGCTTTGACTTTGTCATCATGCAATGCGATCACCTGGCCTGCAAGTAGACCTGCATTCTTTGCCCCGGCGACACCAATAGCCAGTGTACCAACAGCGATTCCGCCAGGCATTTGTGCAATAGATAGAAGGGAGTCGAGGCCGTTTAATGCTTTAGATTGAACAGGTACGCCAAACACAGGTAGATTGGTTTGTGAGGCAGCCATTCCAGGTAAGTGTGCTGCGCCACCAGCGCCACCAATTATAACTTGAATGCCGCGCTCTTCAGCTGTTTTGGCATAGTTGAATAAGAGGTCAGGGGTGCGATGTGCAGAAACGACCTTAACTTCGTAGGCTACACCTAACTCGTCTAGCATGTTGGCCGCGTGTTCCATTGTCGGCCAGTCCGACTTTGAACCCATGATTATCCCAACTACTGGCTGCATCTTGTCACCTCTC
>NZ_LWEY01001509.1:0-1139 GCF_001634935.1 Oleiphilus sp. HI0043
GACTATGATGTAAAAAGTAACGCCGGCCTTCGTTGCACCACTCCTGACTACCTTCCAATCGTTGGGCTCGCTCCAAATTTTGAACAAATGAAAGAGACCTTTGCCAAACTTCGAGTTGGCGCCAACAGCTGCAAACATCTTTATGGACACTACTATCAAGGTCTTTACGTCAACGTTGGACACGGCTCCAAAGGCGCATTAACAAGCCCCGTCGCCGCAGAACTTATTGCTCACGAAATATGCGGCGGCATCCCACCGGTAAATGACACACACAAAGCAATGTTTTCGCCCGCCCGCTTTATCATTAAGCACCTTAAACAGCGGCGCATTTAAACAAGGGGGTTCTCTATAGAGTTTCGATACAGCGTCCAATCGAAAGCAGGGCCTGGGTCTGTTTTCCGCTGTGGAGCGATATGTTCATGACCCGTTATACGCTCTTTCGTAATTTCAGGGTAGCTTTCCTGAATTGCATTAGTTAGAGCGGCAAGCTGCGAATACTGAATCGCTTGATACGGTATGTCATCAGCGCCTTCCAGCTCAACGCCTATCGAGAAATCATTACAGTTTTCCTGACCACAAAAGCTTGACTGTCCGGCATGCCAGGCACGGTCATTACAGGAAACAAACTGGACTATTTCTCCGTTGCGTTTAACGAGGAAGTGTGACGAGACCTGAAGATCGCGAATTGTCTCGAAATACGGATGCTCACCAACTGGCAAACAGTTTTGGAAAAAAAGCTCGATGTAATTATTGCCGAAGGACTTCGGTGGCAATGATATATTATGAACGACTAGTAAGTTGATCGGCGCAGCTTGAGGGCGCTCATTATAATTGGGTGACGGGCACTTCCGAGCACCAGCCAACCAACCATTACAAATTTTCATACCTAGTTAGCTCCGCGTAAACTCCCGATCACCGATTCTAAGGCACGATCAAACAATAAACCATCATTTAGAACTTGAAGCTCTCCATTTCTTAGCAGGGATGCAAAACCACTTTTATCCTGCTCCATTACTTTGATGCCGGATCGATTAACGAAAACAAACTTATCAATAGCCTTAATGTGTGCAGCAAGTTTACAACGTTCAGGACGTCCTTCCTTTGAAACCTCAAACCAGGTGCCAATGCTAGCTCTTTCC
>NZ_LWEY01001510.1:0-993 GCF_001634935.1 Oleiphilus sp. HI0043
AACTAAAATACCAGACGACATATTGAACAAACCAGGCCGTCTAACACGCATCGAATATGACATAATGAAACAGCACTCGGTGTATGGCAAAGAACTATTAGACGAACAACAAGGCGTCAACAAACTAATTAAGGATACAGCACACTTTCATCACGAACGTATCGACGGCAAGGGCTACCCAGAAAAACTAAGTGCAGCTTACCTCCATCAGTTTGTACGCATGGTATCAATTGTCGATGTTTATGATGCAATCACAAGTACCCGTTCATACAAAGACGGCTCACCAGCCTTTGATGCTTTAAAAATTCTCTACGCCGAACGAGACAAGCACTTCGACTCCGAGCTGGTTGAAGCGTTTATTCGTATGGTAGGCATTTACCCTCCGGGTACTTTGGTCGAAATGACCAACGGTGAAGTAGGCATCGTCGTATCAGCGAACGCTGACTCTCGTCTGCGCCCTAAAGTTGAACTGGTCATGACAGCCGATAAAAAATTCCGCTCTTCCTACGTAATTAATCTGATTAAAGACCCGATAGACAAGCATGGTAAACCCTATGCTATTAAGGAAGGCATTACGAATGGTACTCACGGTGTAGACGTAAAAGACTATATCTTGCAATAAATTCAGGCGCTTTAAGCAGCCCGAAAATTAGATGTAACGCACAATTTCAATTCCGGAATTACCGTCTATCATTACTATCGACCACTTGTCTCTTTGAGCTTGTTAGTTCTGCTCCTCAACTGTTTAATGACATTATGAAAAAACATATACCCCCAATTACAAATCCGCGTTCGCCGTTAAATAAACGGCTGATGGCGGGCTTTACGCTAGTCGAGTTGATGATTACCATCGTCGTCTTAGGCATCCTATTGGCAATGGGTGCACCAAGCATACAAGAGACGATTGATAAAGCTCGGCTTACATCTCAAACCAATGCCACTCTGGGCATGCTGGCCTACGCTCGTAGTGAAGGGGCTAAACGCCCTGGTACA
>NZ_LWEY01001511.1:0-41987 GCF_001634935.1 Oleiphilus sp. HI0043
AGGTAGCTGTAAAACATTGTGTTCTTTGGGCTATAAAAATAAATATATTAAGATATCCAAGGGGATAACCATGCCGGGTTTAGTTAAGAAAACCATCACCGTGCTTGTGGCCGCATCCGCAAGCATTGCCAATGCTACGATTGACCTTTCAGGCTTACCGGGTGAATTTCCTCACCAAGAAGAAGTTTGTGCCAGTGATTTAGCGAGAGAAGCCTTACGCGCCGAGTCAGCGTCTCAGGCCTTGAATACGCCGTTCATAGATATGATAAAGGTGGGTGATGAGCTTGTCTGGACTCGTATGGGGACTCAAAGCCCGGTACTTGTACCTGGCGATATTGTCACGCTAATCGGCTCAAACTTCGGTGCAGGTGTGGATATAGATTTTAGCAAAATCATGCTGGGTAATACCCGTATTCTTGAAACTGATTTACGTATGTTTGATCAGAAGCTTGCTGTGTCAGATCAGGTTAATTACGAAACAGAGCAGCAAGTTGATGCATGGGATAAAAACGTTATTAGCTGGCAAGATGACCGTATTGTATTCAGGGTACCTGACCATGCTAGCAGCGGTCCCTTGATTGTGCAGGTACAAAAACGAACGGGTTATAATGAGTCCTTGCTACACCCAGGTTCTCCACATACCGTTATTGATGCACAGACCTCTCGTATTATCAGCGATACGTTTCAGCATGAATGTGACGTTGTGTCACAGCTGAGTGATGCCGTTGCCAGCACGCCGATTGATATAGATGTTAATAACCCGAACTTCTCTGATTTGGTGACAGAAGGTCGAAAGATATTCTGGTCGTACGACTACAATATTGGTGTCGCACATGCGGTACGAAACCTGGATTGGAAGGCGATCTTTAACTATCGTTCGTTTGACCCGGTTAAAGGAGGCTATGCTGACCCGAGAGAGTTGTTTGGCGCCTATAAAACGGTCAGAGGGCAAGTGCCGAATGAAGCGATGGATGATGTTTACTTTGATCCTTACCCAATGCCAACCCCGATCCCCGGCTTCCTCACCTTGGGTTCTGCCAAGCTTGAAGGCAATACAAAAGATACAGGTTGGGTAGGATATCGCTATGCAGAAGGTAATCACCCTTATACAGGGCCGGGTGAATTTGCCGGTTTCAACTGTGCGTCGTGCCACGGTTATCAAATCACTTACCAAAACGTCAATGGCGAAGATGAAACAAAGGTTTTCCCTGGCTTGCCTAACCCTGAATGGACCATGAAGTGGACAGTTTTACAGACGCCGCTAAAAACCTTCAAGGGCATTTATGAGAAGGAGCCAGGGCCAGACTGGGCACCGGAAGAAGAAAAAGTTGCCAAAGATATGTTGATCTATCATATGCCTGCCGGTGCCGGTGAGCATAACTTGGTTAGAATCAAAGGAGAGGGCAGCCATACCGATAATGATTATCAGTTTTCACCGATCGCAATTCCAAATGTGACCAACTATATGTCGATTCGACGTTCTCTGTCGCATACCGAATCCTATGTCGGTTTTGAAGGTTCTTATGTGCATGCAGAAGAGCCGGACGGTGCGCAAGGGGCAATGAGAAAAGCGCCTTTACAAGCCTTAACCGCGTACATGACCCAGCTTGATGAGGACGATGACTTACTACGTGAAATTGGTATGTATCGCTGGTTGAAGCAGAAGGGTTTACTTGTCGACCAAACAGAAACCGGTACAGTCATAGAGACCTATACCGAGATGGTACCGCAGCCGCCTAAGCGGGGCTGGTTTGGTATTAAGATACCTCAACCAGATAAAGAGGTAACGAAAACGCGCGAAATACCAGCATTGCAAGAAGGACAGTTTATTAGCCAGGGCTGGCAGTCCTATCCAAAAGTTTCTGCAGCGATAGCAAGAGGTAAAGAGACCTTCGATCGCGATTGCGGCAGCTGCCACAATGATGGCGTCGGTGCCAACACAAATGAAAAGATGTTGCGTTTGGATGAAGTTGGCAGATTTTTCTCTCCAACGATTTACCAAAAAGAGGTCGAGTCGATTCGCGCGACATTCTTACGTGATATGTACTGGGTGCAGAATCGTGGCTTGCTATCTGACGGTCACGTGAGAAATATGAGTGATCTGGTATCTCCAGCTCGTTGTGATAGCAACTCTGAAATGTACCAACAATATTACACCTTGCATGCACCGGTTCGACCTGCGCCCGGCTCTGTCGATCAGCCGATTACTACACCGGACTTAAATCGCAGAGGCGATGTATTCAGGGTGCCCAAGTCGGACTACATTACCAGGTTGGATCGAGGTTACAAGCGCAACCGCTTTATCGAAAAGCACAAATACTTTAGTGAAGTGTCTTGGGATGACGACCACTACTACTGGGATTACCAGAAGATGCGTCGTGAATTTGGTGTAGATGAAATGGGGACACCTGGCCCGGTTGGTTTACCAGCGACACCACACCCATGGTGTACATCGAATACTGAGGAGGTTTCAGATTTGGTTCAGTACATTATGACGCTGTAAGCTTGAGCGAGTAGACAAAGGCCAGCCCCGATTAGACTAAGGGAATGTTCAATCGGGGCTGGCTAAAGGCTCAGTTTATCTATTAGTCAGTAACGGACAATTCTTTGGTCTTCACCTGCTTAACCAGTGCATTTTTCGCAACTTCGTTTATCGCATATTTTTCAATGCCGGCTAAATGGGTTTTACCAAAATATCGATACCAGTTAATTAGCTTGGCATCGACAGGGAACTCTCCGTCAGACTTTTCGCCTAGCTCTTCAGCTAAGGCTAGTAGCTTGCCATTATGAAAGCGGTATTTGGGAAAACCATAAAAAGAAAACGTGGTCGACAAGGTTAAGGCTGTATCTATATTCTTGTGCATGCGGTTTTTGCGTTTTTTAAAGCCGATTTTTGATCGAACGTCTTGCAATATATCCAGCGGCACTTGAGCTGCTTTCATCGATGCTTCAAAGACAGACTTAGAGACAAAGGTAAATTCTTTCGAAGGCTTTTTAGCCTTAAACAGCTTTGGGTAGGCCTTGTAGTTTGATTGGGCTTCATCAACCATTGCGCGCTTTAGTTCAGCAACTGTCACCGGGTTAGATGAGCTGCTGCAGCATTGGTAAATGTTTGTTTCGCCGGGTGACTTCAGTGCTTTGGTCATGGACAGAATAACGCTATTAGCGACTAAGTCTGCGGGAATAATGTCCATTGCTGCATGCGGGTCAGCAGGGAAGTAAGAGATTTTTCCACGAGCGTAGGCAAATACAATGGCATCGGCAACTTTTATGCCTTCAATCCACCCAGGTACTGGCGCACGAAGTGTACTTTCGATAATTGAAGGTCTAAGTATGACAAGAGAGCTCGTATCTAGTTTCTCTATTAGTAGCTGCTCGCCAAGCCACTTTGTGAAGGTATAAGTGTCATTCCAGCCGTAGCGATGGGCTTGCTCGATCCCCAGGTCAACCAAGGCGTTCTTTTGTTCTTCTTTCGTGCTTGAGGGCAAAAATGCGCGTGCGATTCTGTCTTGTAGTGAATGGATTAAACCTTCGACTAGATAGTGACCTTGTGCATTGCGTGGGACTTTTCGTTTATATGGCCCTGTTGTCTCTTCGTAAATCTCACCTTTGTTTAAGCCATGAACATAGCATGTCGAAACCTGTACAACGGGTGTTCCTTCTCCACGCTGCGATAATTCGATAATATTCTTTAAGCTTAAGGTGTTGATTGCTAGAGCCTTGTCTAGCGGTTCTCTAAAGTCGACACTCGCAGCAGAGTTTACGATGACGTCGATTTTTGAAGCAAGTTCATCAAAACTATCTTCGTCTAAGCCGAATAGCTTATCTGTTAGTTGGCCGCTGACGATGTTAAGTTTTGTCAGACAAAAGTTCTTGAATGCCTGTTCATCTAGGCTCTTTAAGTGTCCAAAGACTGAAGAGCTAAGTACTTCTTGCTCAAGACGTTCCTGAGCTGAATTGTATCGTGCGTTGCCGCGAATGAGTAAATGAATACTGGCAACATCGGGAGTGGATCGAATAATTTTTTCGAGTACAACTTTGCCGAGAAACCCGGTACACCCTGTGATTAAAATATTTTTCCCTTTGAGGGTCTCTTTTACCATTGAAGATTCTTGAGTCATCGCATACCTGCCTAGCACCTGAGTTAATCTGAAAGCCTTATACCCGAGTAAATCACAATATCCCGTATGGGGCTTGTTGTGCCGCAAGATACGGCAAACTATAAACATTTTTGGTGCGTAACTTCACAGTACGAGATGTTCATCACATTAATTTTTAGTAGTAGAGTATATGCACTAATTTTTAGTTTTTGGCTCGTTGTTATTGCTGGAGGCTCGGGTTATTTGAATTGTGATCGAATCCTTTGGTTAATTACTGTACAATCTCGCTCCCTTTGACTACTGCGTCTAATATTCAGTAGTTCCCTTTGCGCCAGGAGTTATCATGAGTTTCAAGCAAGACCTTCAAGCACTACAAAATACCTTAGACAAAAAACGGAATACCTTAGTGGCCGCAGAGAAGCGTTTTAATCAGGTATTGGTCGGGCAAACAAAGCGTGATATCGAGTCTATCAATAAACAGATTTCTGCTTTAAAGCAGGCAAAAGCTTCAGACGTAAGTAGTAAATGCGCTCAACTTAAGGCAATGAAGTTTCATCGAGCGCTTCTCAAAGAAGAGCAGGCAGACATGGGTAAACTCAAGAAGTCTGTGAAAGGGCTTGTAGTCGTGCATCCATTGACGGCGCTCGGTCGAGAGATGGGCGTGAGTGAAGTAACCGGGTATGCTAGAAAAGCGTTCTGATTTTCAAGGTCTTAAGAGTCGTTATTTCCTGAGTGCCATCTCAGCGATGAACCAGGAGTGTGCTGCTAGAACAACCAGAAGCATAATGGCAGTAAGATCGCGGTAAAAATGCCATTGACGATCATTGCAAGAATCGAATAAGCGCCGCACTTGGAACTAATTTCAAAAGCTTTAACCGTGCCAATGGCATGTGCGCTGAGCCCTAGGGCAAGGCCTTTTTCCTCGTCATTTGTAATATTAAAGCGTTTGAACACAAGCGGTGCAATGACTGCACCAAAAACGCCGGTAATCATCACAAAGCCAGCTGCTAAAGATGCGACCGCGCCAGTTTCTTCTGAAACCAGCACAGCAACCGCTGTGGTGACCGACTTGGTGAGCATGGCAAGAATTGACTCGTCACTTGCTTTGAACAAAAGTAAAACGCCTACCGCAAGCAATACCGTCAAAAAACCTCCCAAGCATATTAGGGCGATGAGAGTCTTTATTTTTGAACGCATATGGCGGCCTTCATAAAATAAGGGGATGGCTAAAGCAACAATTGAGGGCGCCAGGAACCAATGAATTATTTGTACTGATTCGAAGTAATCTTGATACGAAATATTCAGTGTTAAGAGCAGCGCGATCATGGTCCCTGAACCGAGGAGTACAGGTTGCAATAAAGGGTGAAGGCCTGACTTAAGGTAAATTCTTCTGACTGCCCAGTAAACGGCTGCTGTTGTTAATATCATAGACAGGTCAAAGAAGTAGGGGAGCTTAAATTCAGACATTAGTTCCACCGCTAAGACTCCTCAAGTTCTTGGCTTTTTTCTAGCTTTTCGATCAGCCAAGGCGTGGTCACTAGGGTAAAGATAACGCTGCTGGAAATTGCTATCAGAATCGCTAGCCATTCTTTTTTTATCAGGTGCCAGTGATCCATAATGCCAATACACGAAGGCATGATTAGCAAAGGAATCAGAATAGTCAGTACTTGGCTGGAGCGGTCTAAAGAGGCCCCTGTTTTGCCCCGTAATACACATATACCGGTCAATAACAGCAGGCCTAGAATCGCACCAGGTACCGGAATGTTAAACAGTTCAGTGACTAATGAAGCGAAGATGCTTATCGCACATAAAATTAGCAAACCAAAGATCATTAATATTTCCTGTGAGTTGGGGCGGCTATTTTACACATATTGGGTCATTAAATTTAAGTTTGTGTATCATGCAAAATAACGTTGCTTATAGAGATAGATATGAAACTCTTTTATTACTTCACCTTATCAATTCCAAGTTTACCCGACTATAATAGCGCCAAAACAATATTCAGGAGTTAAAACGAATGCCTAAAGCAAGTGAAATTAAGAAGAACGCTGCCGTTGAAATGAATGGTGAAGCTTATATTGTTCGCGATATCGAGCGCTCTGTTCCACAAGGCCGTGCAGGCGGAAGTTTGTATCGTATGCGTATGTACAATGTGGCGACAAACCATAAGATTGATGAAACTTTCAAAGACTCCGATATGCTGTCACTTGCAGATTTGGACCGCCGCCCGGTAACTTTTTCATATGCTGATGGTGATGAATACGTTTTTATGGATAGCGAAGACTACTCTTCATATAGTCTGGATAAAGAAAGCATCGCTGATGAGTTATTGTTTATGGCCGAAGATGCGCAAGGCTTGCTGGTTGTGATGGTAAACGAGGCTCCGGTTGCACTGGAGTTACCTAGTACTGTTGAGCTGGAAATTGTAGAAACTGACCCAGCTTTAAAAGGTGGCTCGGCTACCGCGCGTACCAAACCTGCAATCTTAACGACGGGTTTAACGGTACAAGTGCCAGAGCACATTTCTACTGGTGACCGTATTAAGATCAATGTTGAAGAGCGCAAGTTTACTGGGCGAGCAGAGTCTAAATAATTTTTTCGCGTCGGCGTTTGAGATAAAGCCTTTATGCCGATAGGTGAGGCAGGCAAGTAAAAATGCCTGCCTAAAATATTAAATAATTTGTTGAAAAATAGAAGCTTAGCGTCTTTACTTAATGTAAATATTTACATTGAGGGTGGTCATGGCTCGTACAAACTCAGCAGAATCAGTTCGGCAGCATGCGATAGAGAAGGCAAAGGCCGGTTTAGGTATTTCTAGTTGCCCTTATCCTAAAAAGTCTCCTTTTCAGGCTGTGTGGATAAAGGCATTTGTTCGTGAAGCACAATTAGACTGGATAAGTGCCGCCAGCTAAGGCTCGATCAGTAAGCTCGACTCCCAGTAGTGCCCCTTACCATGAAAGCGTTGGTAATATAAATCCGTATAATGTATCACTCGGGTGCCGTAGCCAGGTTCATGGATATAAACCCTGTCGTGGTCGTCATAACCATAGATCACAAGGTAGTGCCCGCTATAATACGGTCCGTATTGAAGCATGACAGGGCTGCCTTGACGTAGTTGAGACCTTATTTCAATCAGGCTTAATGTTCCGCTAACATAGCTATCTAAACCTCCCAAATCCCATAAGAGCCAACTGATGTCATCGATAGTCGGTGTGCTCTCTGTATCTAAATATACATACTGATAGTCTAATAAATCTTGTTGAGAGTAATAAAGTTGGTGGTGACGTAAGATGATTTCAGTTGCCCTTGCCCAACTGCTATCACTTTCTCTATAGGGTGTGGTCTCGATCTCCAGTATATAAGAACCTTGCTGGCTTGTGATATGGCAGCCGGAAATCAGCATTGTGATCGCTATCAGTACCGCCGCTTTGTTTATGCTTTTCATACATACTCCTGCTTGTTTATTAATATCTGTACATTGTGAAACAAGTAAGCTGAATGAAAGCTGAACGTGAGACTTGTGTTTTTTCCTGTCATCCCCGTGAGTTATAAGTTACTGTTAGCGGTATATTCAATGCATTAAATACCTTTCTCATGCCGCTTAAGATTAACGACTACGTCACTATTCCTGATGAAGAGCTTCAGCTCTCTGCTATTCGTTCTCAAGGTGCGGGTGGTCAGAATGTGAATAAAGTTTCGTCTGCCATTCACTTGCGCTTTGATATCAAAGCATCTTCGCTTTCGGATTTTTATAAAGAGCGGCTGCTAGGCCTTAAGGATAGCCGTATCAACAAAGAGGGCGTCTTAGTGATCAAGGCGCAGCAGTTTCGTACCCAAGAGAAGAATCGTGAAGATGCGCTGGCTCGTTTAGTGGCTTTAATTCAAGCAGCAACGGTTGTTCATAAAACCCGGCGGCCAACGAAACCTAGTCGAAACTCTCAGCGAAAGCGCATGGATAGTAAGACCAAACACAGTCGAACCAAGGCGCTTCGCGGTCGGGTTAGAGACTAAACCTATTTAAGTCTTAGTCAGGTTTCTATTTTATATTTCCAATATTCTGGAAGTATGGTTGTGGTGGAGGCAGTTTATCTATAAGCTCCCTATTATGGATATCGAAAATGCAGCAAAACAATTAGAAGCTTTGGGTAATGTTACTCGCCTTGAAATCTTTCGGACTCTGATCCAGGCGGGGCAGAGTGGTATGACAGTGGGCGACATACAGAAAAAGTTGGGTATACCTGCTTCAACCTTGTCACATCATATTTCCAAGCTGATGCAATGCGCTTTGCTTAGCCAGCAAAGGGAAAGTAGAAACTTATACTGCAAAGCGAACTTTGCCAACATGACAGAGTTAATGTCTTTTTTGATGAGAAATTGTTGCTCGGCGGATGAGAAGTCTAAGTCCTGTTTATAGGTGTGGTGAATCGATTGCCACAGCAAGGTGATTTTCTGGCGAATATTCATCAGGGTGCGCGTTGCGAAGCTGGAGAGGTTTCGCTCAGAGAGCAGTATATAATCGATACGATGCGCCCTTTCTTATTAAATGAAGGCATTGCTCTGGCTGGGCTCGACTTTATTGGTGGTTATATTACCGAGGTTAATATTACTAGCCCTTCAGCCATTCGGCAGATCAATACAGTAAGTGATCAGGAAATACAGAAAGTCTTGGTTGATGGCATTGAAGCTAGACTCAAGAATAAATTTGCTAAAGCTTGCTGTGACAGTTTCTACTCAAAAGCGAGTTGAATCTAGCCGGAATACAAAGACTGAATCACGGCTACAAGCTCTTTTTCGGTACTGAAGATAACGCCGTTTTGGTTCATGAAGGTGCTGTCTGCTTTATTCAGTTCTAGAACTTGTCCCTTATAATCACAAACAAATGCACCGGCTTCTGAACAGATACACGCGGTGGCAGCAAAATCCCAAAGGCTACCGCCGCCGTCTTCTTTTTTGGGCGGCTTAAAGTAGCATGCGGGTGGATTTTCTAAAGCCTGTATGGCGTTCATTACTGCACCGCAGTGATGAATTTCATTGATTTGAGTTAAGCCCTTATTTGTACGCCATTGGTCGATTGCTTTGTGGATATCAGGAAAGTCAGGCCTTTTTAGAAGGCTGCGATCACAGGGGAGCGTTAGCTGCTCAGTACGAAGTTCGTTTTCCGGGCGCCAGGCTTGGCCATTCAAATAGAGGCCTTGCTCTGTAATAGCCGAGTACATTCTGTCTTTTACCGGGTCATATACCACACCAATTAGAGATTTACCTGTTTTCGAAACCAGGGCGATTGATACAGAATAACCAGGTCTTGCTTGTGTAAAGGCTAGCGTTCCATCTATTGGGTCAATGCACCAAAAAGCTTCTTTTATCAGGCGTTGCTTGTCATCTTCTTGCTCCTCACTGAGTACTGCCAAGTTGTACTTTCTTACGCTGTCGTCCAAATGATCAAGAATTAGCTTCTCACAACGCAAGTCGACTTCGGTTAGTACTTGTGATGCTTCGCTTGAACCTGTCGATTTAGTTAGGATTTCAACTTTCTTATTGGCATAAGTCATTATGACAGCGCCTGCCAGTTGGGCTGCTTCTCGAGCGTATTGAGCGAGTTCCTTGAGATCAGTGGGGGAGAGTTTCATGCCTAACTCTCCTTAGCTTGATTTAGTTGCGAGATTACTTTGCGTGATTGCTGCTCACTGTAGGCGTTGACCTTCCAATGTTCAGGGCTCCAACCTTTAAGGAAGCGGTGAAAGTCGGCCCATGCCACTGAAAATAAAGGGCGCCAGGAGGCTTCAACCTTGCTAGGGTTTATATTGCTTTGGTGTTTGAGCAAAGCCTGTTTAAGTTGTTCAAAGTAGCTATCGAGTAGCTGATTTTCATAGCGCTGGCAGTCTTCTTCATGCAAACAGCTGCCAATAAAGTAGGCCAGATCTTTCATCCCGCAGCCTCCCCCTACGTATTGAAAGTCTACAGCTGCTACAGACTTGCCATCTTCAGAGAAGCAAAAGTTTGCCAACTTGGCGTCGCCATGTACGAAGGTTTGATAAGGGCTGCTTGCGAGTGCGAAGTCGATTCGTGAGGCAGCGCTCTTTAGTGCTTGATCTTCTAGTGCTTCAAGCTCATCAGGGCGAGTATCGAGGTGCCAATATGTCCCTGTTTTCCATAAAGAGTCGGGTGCGTGCCCCATAAATTTGGCATGGAAGTTAGCTAGCCAGCCCAAGCAAGTGTGCATGTCTGTAAGCTTTGCTGACTCTTTTACAATAGGAAAACCTTCGGCTGCAAGGTCTTCCATGATGATTAAAAACTCACCCTCAGAGCTTGCAGTGTCCAAGCACTTTGGGACTCTGCTAGATTCATCGCATAGTGCGCTAAAATCTCTATACCAGGCACACTCAACTTGATAGGAGTATATTTTTCGTTGATGAGAGCGCTGAGTATTCCAGCCTCTGGGGTGCTGACTTTTTTCAGGAAGCTTAACGTGTTTTACGATGACTTGGCTTGCCTGACAGCCTTCCAACTTGTACCGGCTAATTACTCCGTAACCACTCCATAAGCTTTGGATATCTTCAAGCTTAATAATAGAACGAGCCCTGGTCACGTTTAAAATTTGAGACGATAGCGAATGGCTCATGCTAGGTGGCGCCTATCATTCAAAGCAAATAGCCCCTTTCCTAATCGGTAA
This sequence comes from Oleiphilus sp. HI0043, assembly GCF_001634935.1. Classification (NCBI taxonomy): domain Bacteria; kingdom Pseudomonadati; phylum Pseudomonadota; class Gammaproteobacteria; order Oceanospirillales; family Oleiphilaceae; genus Oleiphilus; species Oleiphilus sp. HI0043. Next base: position 10,771 of record NZ_LWEY01001511.1, read on the forward strand.
AGTACCCAAACGCCAACTGCCAACATAATAGGAACCCCAATGATTGCGCCAATAATGGTCACGATCAGAATCCAGGCAATGACTAAACCAACCAAGGCTTTCCAGAAAGTTGTGATTAACCAGTCAAAGTGGGAATACAAGAAGGTACCGTCGGCATCACCCCGCCAGATATAGCTCATAACCAATGCTATGATCGAAGGCCAGCCGGTAAGGAAAGCCGTCAGAATAAACGCTGGCGTTAACAGGCCACTTATAGCACTAAAAATATGTAAGGCATAAATAAGGTAGGTGATTTTAAGCAAGGATGCTGAAGGCTTACCAGGCATATCGGGGAACATTGAGTTTGCACCTTTATATTGACGGTTTTGGTGGAGTTGTAGCTAAGTAAACGATATGGCGAGAAGTATTTAATGGCAAGTTAATCATTAGAAAACAGTGTTTCAATGTTATTAGAGTCAACAACTCTTGGGCGGTTTCTGTTATTGTCGTGAAGCGCTTTTGCACTAATGACATTTAAGGCCAGGGCTATCTCTCATTCGATACGAAATTACGAACTGCTGCTCGTTGCGGTGACGCTTATTGCTGCTGCGGGATGGGTGTTCACCAAAAGCGCCCTGGCAGAGTTTTCACCTTACATCTTTTTAGCACTGAGGTTTTCATTAGCGGCGCTGGTGCTGGTTCTAATGTCCTGGCCGCAATTGGTGGTGCTTAAGCGGCATCAGTTTGTTAAGGGAATAGGTACGGGTATCCTGTTAGGTTGTGCATTGTTGCTTTGGGTCTTAGCGGTGGACCAAACCGATAATATCGGCGAAGGTGCTTTTATCGTGAGCTTGGCAGTCGTCTTCGTTCCGCTAATCGCGCGACTAATCTTTGGTACCAAGATCACCTTCTACCTTATTTGTGCGTTGATTCCCGCAGTTATTGGTTTGGCGCTTTTAGCATTACGGGCTGAGCCAGGAGGTGGTTTGGGCTTTGAATTTAAGGAATCCCATGCTTTCTTCTTTATGTCAACTTTGGGTTTTGCGCTGCATGTCATTTTGACGGGGCGTTATGCACAAGGTATCTCTTATATGGCTCTGACATCTTTACAGCTTGTCGCCATTGCAATCGTCGCGACAGTTGCCGCACTGCTAACTGAGAGTTGGCCAGCTGATTTATCCTATATGGCTTGGGTGTGGCTGTTGTGCAGCGCTTTTATCGCTACAAGTTTACGTTTCGCCTTGCAAACTAAAGCGCTAGCAAAACTGGACCCAAACAGTGCGGCCATGGTTTTTATTCTGGAGCCCGTGTGGACAGCAATCTTAGGCGCATATTTCTTAAGCGAAAGAATGACAAGCAATCAGCTGCTGGGTTGTGTGTTAATTTTTTGTGGGATACTGGTTTACCGCATACCCTTGTTACGAAGCTATTTCCGTCGCTATATAGAAGGTAGGAAGAAAGCGCCACTGAAAGAGGAGTCGCTTTAGTCTTTTGCTTCTTCCATGCTGGCGCGGCGCTCGATTAAATAATGATAGCGTGAATACTCTTTGTGGTGACGGGGAATATGTCTGACTCGATGCAGGTACTCGTCGACTTCTTTCAATAAGCTAGCATCCGCACTGCGTTTATATAGTCGTAGTAGTACTTGCGCCAAATTCAGGTTGAGCGAGATATGCCTTGGGGTGAGGGGAAGGGCGCGTCTTAGCTCCTCTGCTGCCTCTTTAACTTTTTTCTCTCCATAGAGTTTGATACCCATTTTATTAATTTTAGCTGCTCGCTGGCGGGTTTCACTGCCAATTCCCTTGTTGAGCTGCGAGTAAATATCTTCAACCAGTGCACTATCTTCTTTTGCCAGGTCAGCCGCGCGTTCCAGTAAATGTTCCGACTTGTCCTCTTCCCCCAGACTGCTTAGTGTTTGTGCTGCTAGTTTAAGGCTACTCGCAGAGAGGTCTTGAGCGTCATGACTTTCGCCTAGCAGGTCGTCAAGAGCTTGCTTGGCTTCGTCGATGTTGCCGATATTTGCATTGACATTGGCAGCGACTAATTTTGTATGCTCTTCGATATTCCCCTGATTAGCGAAGCGTTTGGCACTTTTATCAAGCAAGTCGAAGGCTTCCTTAACATGTGGGTTGGCATTGATATCGCCACCCTCTTGCTTGGCAACGTCTGCAAGGTAATTAACGAAATCGAAGCAGTGTTCTGGCCGGGCGTAGACAGACTGTTCACTGTGCTTCATTACGTTTTGATAGGCTTCGATTGCGCCCTTACTATCTTTATTTTCTGAGCATAGCTCTGCCAATTGCTTTTGTCTGTGCAGGGAGTTTGGAGACCGCGAGATAGCTTGTTCGACGGTTGCCTGGGCCTCTTTGGTTTTATCTTGTCTTTGCAGTACCTGCGCAAGAAGGTCCAAAGCTTCAACTTGCTCCGGGTCTTTGGTAATTATGACCCGTAGTAGTTTTTCTGCATCCTCATAATGTTTACGCCGAATCATGATTCTTGCCAGCCCATATTCGGCCCAGGTAAAATCGCTTGCTTTAAGGATGCCTTCGTATAGCTCGCGTGCCTCGTCGATGTGTCCGATTTTACTTAGCAGCCAGGCTTTTGTCTTCATGCAGCGAAGTACGTAATTGCCTTTCTCGGCAATTTTCTCGTCACAATATGCAATTGCTGAGTGATAGTCGCCATCATCTATAGCAGTGTCAATTGCACTCATCGCTTCTTTCATTTTTAGCGCTTTGCTTAAGCGTTGTTTCAAATCATTGGGTGTGATCGGTTTTACCAGGTAGCCATCGGGTTCGTTCTCGACGGTGCCCATAACCTTACTGCGATCAACTTCGGCTGAAACAATAAAAAATAAGTCCGAGAACTTTAACAGTTTCTTGTAGCGTAGCTCCTCAAGTAACTCCTGGCCGTTTTTGCCTTTGCCTAAGTCATAGTTGCACAGCGTAACGTCGTAATTGACGTTCTGAAAACCTGAGACAACATTTTGTGCACTGCTTGCTGTGTCAACGAGCTTAAGGCCAAGTGACATCAGTGTCTTTTTGGTAGAAAAACGGAAGGAGTCTAGTTCATCGACGATGAGAAAGCGTTTCTTGGCAAATTCTTCCAGTGACATAAGGTTTTATATGAGTGTAGATTTATGAGCTCAAATATGAGCGGAGCATGCCGCTTGGTAGGCGGGTGTTTATTTGATTATAGGTTAACTTGAGCCATTGTCTTTTTTTATTGTGACTCTATTTTAATCTTGATAGCTTGCTGACAATCACTTCTAATCATATTCCGGCCAGCACTTTTAGCATCGTAAAGCAGGCCGTCGACTCGGTTTAGAAAGCTTTCTGCGGTGTCGCACTCTCTTAGTATGGATAAGCCACCTGAAATAGTGACACTTTCTATCGGGGTGCCACCTTTCTTCTTGGTGAGCTTTGTTTTTGCGACGTTTGCTTGAACCTGATGAGCGACTGAGCTGCCACCAGCTGCTTCGGTATTAGGGAGTATGATTGCGAACTCTTCGCCGCCATAACGGGCAACAAAGTCCCCGCCTTTCACGCTGCGCTTGATCGTCTCGGCGACAAAGCGTAGTACCCGGTCTCCAACAAGGTGTCCGTGCGCGTCGTTTACACGTTTAAAGAAATCAATATCCAGAAGAATTAAGGCTAAAGGGCTATTATCTAGCTGGGATTTTTTTATCGCAGTACTGAGCTGCTCATCAAAGCCTCTTCTGTTACCTACGCCTGTAAGGCTATCTTGGTAGACCTCTTCGCCCATTTTTTCTAGAGACTCCTGAAGGCTGTTAATCTCTGAACTTAGATGATAAACCTTGCTGAGCGCTTGGTGGTTTCGGGATCTGCACTTCTTTGTTTCTGCTAATAGAACCTGAATAATTGATTGAAGGGAGTTTACCTCGGGGTCATGAGTCAGGTCGTCTGCACAGGAATATAAAGCAGCGCTATAGGACTCCATGCCGCTATTCAGTTCGCTTAATTCGGATTGAAGTAAGGTGATCAAGGCTCTTATCGCTTGACGCATTTCACTAAGCTTTTGTTCAGGAATTTCAACGAAATATTCGTTGAACAAATGTTCACAAGTGCTCGCGGAAAAATCTCCGCCTTTGGATATACGTTTATCAATCGCTTTTTTTAGGTCGAGTTTTCTATCTGCATAATATTCGTACCAAACACTATAGACTTCAGGGGTGGCGGGAATAGACAGTTCATTTATTTTTGCAACAGCTAATCGCAGCCACTTGACGCTCTCGGATAACTCGACATTTTGTCGATTATTTGAGGGCGCGTCAGAATACTTGCTCATGGGTATACCTGTTTAAACTATTACTACATTATATAGTCGAAAAGTAACTGAAATGTTAGCAAAACTTTGTTGAATTAATTTGACACTTGAGGTGAGTATTTTGTAACGCTTCCATCACTACTATTGCTACTTTGTAAATTCGTCAATCATTCGTAAGGTTAAACCCCATATGCGTCGGCTTTTGTACCAATAGCAAGGCACTGTTAGTGATACCCCGCGAGCCTTCCATTGCATACTTTCACGGTTGGCCGGAAGTTCAAAATGCTTGATTGGCACCCATAAAGTTTCAGCGACTTCATGGTTTAATACAAAATCCACATTCAGCTGTAGTTCGAAGGTGAATGCTGAAATAACCATTGGTCGTAGACCTGAGTGGGTTTTGGTGAGCTGGTCAGATATGCGCCCTAATGGTGCTAGGTGGCCGGCATCTAAGCCTATTTCTTCTCGTAGTTCGCGCAGAGCCGTGTGATAAATATTGGCATCTGTAGCGTCCATCTTACCACCAGGAAAAGCCATATCACCAGACCAGGGGTCACCCGGTCGCTCGGCGCGTTTGATCAGCAAAACCTGACGACCTTGGCTAGGGTGATCCCGAAAAATAATTGCCACGGCAGCTCGTGTCATCCACCTTCTACCGGGAATTCTTTTACCTTTGTTGTGCATACCTTGCTTGTCATAGCTCTATTTAATTTGAGAAAAATTACCTTAACATACTAAAGATAATTCATCTTCATAAAGCTCAGTGCCTGAGCTTATTCACATTAAGCAAGTTGTCGCTTATTGAAAGTAACCGTGACTCACAAGCTATCATGAGAAAAGCTTGAAGTAGATAAGTTTGCGTGTTTGAATAGCATTAAATGAGTAATGGCCGATTCTAGGCTCTGGCTCTTTATCTTCCTGTAACCTTGAGCGATAAGAACTGAAATATGCTTGATGATATAAAAGAATTCTTTGACCGCTTTGTGCGAGATTTTTCTTCATTTGATGGGGCCCTGATTGCAAGTCGATACCAAGCGCCTTATTTGGCTGTCACTTCAGATGCCGCAGTATGGGAGTGTGCAGCGCCGTCTGACCTGGTCGAATATTTCCAAAGCTTGCTTGATAAACACTCTGCAGAGGGTGTAACACATACCAAGTACGAAAACCTCGAAGTCACCGAGATTGGCCGTAGCTGCTTCCTTGCCTCAGTCACATGGACGATGATGAACGATTCGGGCGACACGGTCTCTAACTGGCGTGAGTCTTATAACTTGATCAAAACAGCTGATGGCTTGAAGATTTTTACGTCTATCGACCACTAAGTGTCCTTGCTGAATATTCATTAAAAAGCCGATGCCTTCAGTGTCGGCTTTTTCTTTTCTGCTTTCCTTAAAGTTTTTCTCAAGCGTTGCATTTGCTCTTAATTGCTTCAAATAAGCTATATTTAAAGTATGAGCCAGTTCTTATGGCATTATTCTTTGTGGAGAAGGGGCACATTACTTATGACTAAACCAAGCGATGACGAACTAAAAAAAGCCTTAGCCAAAGCTGCTGAAATGCGTGAAAGTGGTGTGGACTCTGACTTCATAGCCAAGTCTCTGTTAAGCTTAAATTACCGATTTGAGGTGTGGCAGAAAGTGGTAGATGCAGCAAAGCATTATCTGCACTCAGGTCAAGCCACGCACGAGCATGCGGTGCTGGTTAAGGCTCTAAGAGATGCAGAAGCAATCGACTCCCGCAATGAAGAGCATGAGCCGCCTCTAGGCTTGAGCTAGTTCGCTAAGCTTGCCAGCATTTTCAACGTTTTTTAGCTCAAGTTTCGCTAATTGTGGTGTGGATAAATCAATGCCCTCAATAATGGACGCCGTATATACCGCGTCATTCACGCGAAAGATTGTTCCCATCAAATGCTTTCGAATCGTTGCCGTAACTTTTGTATTTGGAATTCGATCAAGATAGATCCACAGCGTATATTCTAGTGCGTAATCACCCGCGTGCGTAAGTGCCCACTCGAATTGCCGGGTTTGGTTGATTTTAATATCGGGTTTTTCAAGGCAGTTTTCTTGCGCAAGGCTAAAAAACTTATCGATTTTCGCTTTGAAGTCTGCCAGCTGTTTTTGTCGTTCGTCTTTTGTTTTGCCATCAAATTCAGGGTAGCCAATGTTGTAGCTCAAGGCTTGGCGTACGCCATCAGTACTCGCTACGCGACTGAGGTTATCGATTTTATTTTGAATGAACTGATTGTTCCGCACGAGCGTTCGATGGTTATTACGGATGTCGTAGAGAATCACATATATCAGCGTTACCTTGCTGATGACATACTCCGTTTCATCATCGCCGATGACGACGACGTCTCCGTCTTCGAGAATTTGCGTATTCAGGATGATTAAGCCGCTAATAATATCAGGTGCCCAGATGTTGCTGGTAAAGGCTAGGAAGGCAAATAGGATTCCGAATATGCCAGTCGTTTCCAGCATACTATCGGCGCCCCAAATTTTAATGAGGGTGAACAGCGTTGCCAGAATGATGACAAACAGGATAATGATATCTACTAGACGGCTTGAGTAGGTGTCTAGAAAAACAGGCTTCTCATCAACAACTTTTTCGAGGCCGAACTTCTTGCGAGATTGGCGGCTACAAATACTGTAAATCAGGATGCTGAGATACAGAGTGGTGAGACTTAAACCCAAGTGTATAAAGAAGTTTTCGTAGCTATTGTTGAGTCTGAGAAAAACCAGATGGACGATATGAAGAATCAGCACCAGGCCGTTTAAGGCGCGAAACAGTGTGACTTTGACGCCGCTATCACGTGCGCCATCAATGAAGCTTATAATCGGCTTTGCATACAGGAATAAGCCAATGTTGAATACAAATACCAGAATATGTGCTGTCCATGTTGTTGTGGACAACTGCGGTAATAACCACTCTAAAGCTTGCATAGTAAAAGACGCCTAAGAAAAGTGAGCTTGTGTCGCATTGCTTCATGCAGACGCCAACGGTCAGATCTTAGCTAATTATGATGAACTTTAGACTTGAATCAAGGGAAAGCTTCGCTTCTCTTCAAGCCTTTATAGCTCCAGGCGTTTAATTAAGCGATAGAAATTACTTCGGTTTACGCCCAAGTCACGTGCTGCAGCCGCCTGGTTTCCCTGATGTTGGTCCAGAATATGAATAATATAATTTCTCTGGAAATCATCGACTGCGTCTTTAAGATTACCTTTTGGTGTAAATGAAAAAAGGTTACTGTTCTCTTCATTCACTAGCGGGTGTTCCTTGCCGTTAGTTTTTGGCTGACCGTTTTGAAGGTGAATATCCAGGTAGGAGGCGTCGATAACGATGGAACGGTTGTGTCGGCCTTGATCAGCAATCGCTTTTAATGCTGAGCGGCTGAGCATATGTTCTAACTCTCGTACGTTTCCGGGCCAATCATATTGAGTGAGGAGGTGCTTGGCATCGCTCGTGATTCTGAGTCCTTCGACACCTAAGCGCTTTTGATTTATTTCTAGTAAATAACCCGCAAGTAAGAGAATATCTTTGCCTCTTTCTCGAAGAGGGGGTATGTGAACCGGGTAGACACTTAGTCGATGGTAAAGGTCTGCTCGAAATCGATGTTCTGCGACCTCGTTTTGTAAGTCGCGATTGGTTGCGGCGACGATACGTACGTCTACCTGAATGTTCTTATCTGAGCCGACACGCTGAATCTCGCCGCTTTGCAGCGCTCTGAGTAACTTTGGCTGGATGGACAAGGGAAGCTCACCAATTTCATCAAGAAAAAGTGTCCCCTCATGTGCGATTTCAAATTTCCCCGCTCGGTCTGAAACCGCGCCAGAGAATGCGCCTTTGACGTGACCGAATAATTCACTTTCTGCAATATTCTCGGGGAGCGCTGCACAGTTTACATAAACCAACGGCCCTTTGGAGCGTGGAGACATATTGTGAACTTGTCGTGCGACGAGCTCTTTACCAACACCTGTTTCACCGAGTACCAGTACACTCAAGTCAGATTGTGCGACGATATCTAGCTCATCTTTCAGATTCATCATCACATCGCTCTGGCCGATCATCTCGCTGTCAGAGCTTTTCAGCAAAGTTTGACTGACTAATCGGTGGTGAGCTGCACTGGCTTCAAGTGAATCGATTCGTTCGGCTGCCTTAACCGCCGCTTCGGTGAGTTTGGTAAATGTCCTCAGCTGGTCCTTATCAATCTGGTCAAAGGTGCCAGGTTCAAGCGCATCTAAGGTAAGTAGTCCCCACGGCTTTTCATTAATTAATAAGGGAATGCCCATACAGTCGTGTACATCAGGGTGTTGGTTGTTTTCACCGATTAATCCATCGTAAGGGTCAGGTAGGTCTGAGTTCGCCTCAAAGTGTACCAGCCCTTTTGAATGGATCACTTGAGACAGTCTGGGATGTTCAGTAATGATGAATCGTCTTCCTAGTACGTCATCGCTTAATCCTTTCATTGCAATAGGGCGAAGTTGACTGCCTTCCAGTTTCAAAACCGCCGCCGCATCGAACGGAAATATATTCTGCATATTGTTAAGCAGTCGCTGATAGCGACTTGCTTCAGGTAAGTCTCTAGGGAGGTCGGAAATGATCGACGTAATCGTCTCGAATAATGAACCTGTTGTTGTCATATCTACCTCACTGTTGTCGAAATGATTTCTTGCTAAGGCGGTCATTATGATTTCCCTTGTTATAAATATTGTTATTTTTCAGCGCTTTATGTGTTGGTACGAAACTTGAGTATAGCTAGGTGAGACCTCCGGAATCGAAGCGGAGTATGGCAGTGAGGGAGCGGTGTTAATTTGATTGAGGTCAAGTAAACCGTCTTTTCAAATGATCTATCCACGAAGGAAGGAGGTATCTACCACTTTAAGGGTAGGTGTGGTTAGAGAGGAAGATAACGTTTTGAGAGAGACGTTGTAAGAAGATAGCAACACATATTTTTGGAGTAGTAACTTTTTTCGAACATAGCACTTCTTATAGCTTTATTGGGGATTCACGGCTTAAAGGGGGAAGTCGGACAAAAGACCCAAACGACAAATAGCGACAACAATTAACAGGAGTTCGCATACGATGAAGAACACAAAACATATATTGTCAGCATTAGCTCTAGCAATGGGCGTTGGCATGGGAGCCGGGGTTCAGGCAGCAACAAACACTGCACCAACCTTAACCCCTGAAGAATTCGACAAAGCAAAATCCATGTACTTTCAGCGTTGTGCGGGTTGTCATGGTGTATTACGTAAGGGGGCAACAGGTAAAAGTTTGATGCCTGAAGAAACCCTTAAGAAAGGAACCAAGCGTCTGTCTCGTATTATTGAGCTAGGTACTGAAGGTGGCATGAACAACTTTGATGATCTCTTCACTAAAGATGAGATTGACCTTCTTGCGAAGTATATTCAGTTGGAGCCTCCTGTTCCACCAGAGATGTCTTTAGCGATGATGAAAGAGCGGACCAAAGAATATATCGCTCTTAAAGACTATCCAACTAAACCTCTACATGGCCGTAATTGGGAGAACTTCTTTGTTGTCATTGAGCGTGATGCAGGTCTTGCTGCCATCATCGATGGTGACAAACATGAAATTGTTGCACACATCGATACGGGTTATGCAGTACACGTAATCAAGGGTACTGAGCACCATAAAACTGATCATGCGAAAGACGTAGGTCGTTTCTGGTACACCATTGGTCGTGACGGTAAGGTTAACAAGATCGATTTATGGCAGACGCCAGACAAGATGTTGGTAGCTGAAACTCAAATGGCGTATGACGCACGAGATATCGCTGTTTCCGGTGATGGCAAATATGTTATCGCTGGTGGTTATTGGCCTCCGCACTTCGTAATCATGGATGCAGAAACACTTGAACCTCTGAAAGTAGTTTCTTCTCGTGGTGTTAATGTTGACGGTGAGTATGTCGAAGAGTCTCGCGTTGCGGCGATCTACACAACACCTAATGAGCCAACTTGGATGGTTGCGATCAAAGAGTTAGGTCAAATGTGGCAGGTTGATTACAGCGACATCAATAACCTACGTATTGATCAAATGGATACTGCTAAGTTCTTGCATGATGGTTTCTTTGACCCAACAGGTCGTTACTTCCAAATCGCAGCAAACGCTTCAAACAAGATGGTTGTTGTTGATACGAAAGATCGTAAGTTAGAGAAAATGATCGATGTTGCTTCATTGCCTCACCCGGGTCCTGGTGCTAACTGGACTGATAAAGAGTGTGGCCCTGTTGGTGCAACGACTCACCTAGGTATTGGTGAAGTATCTGTTTGGGGCAACGACCCGATTGGTCATCCTGACCAAGCGTGGAAGCTGTGCTACACAGTTGAGACAGACGGTGCGGGCGTATTTATTCGTACCCATCCAACATCTCAATATGTATGGGCAGATCAGCTTAAGCACCCAGAGCCAGAAGTTCAGCAAAGTGTTCAGGTATTTGATAAGGACACACACGAAATCGTTAAAACTATTCGTGTAACTGAAGAAGAAGGTAAAGCGGCCTTGCACATGGAGTTCAACAAAGATGGTACTGAGGTTTGGGTATCTGTCTGGAACCGAACTGACAACAAGAACCCAACTGGTGAAATCGTTGTTTACGATGCGAAGACTCTTAAAGAGATTACTCGTATTAAAGGTTTAACAACGCCTACTGGTAAGTTTAACGTGTTTAACCGTGCTAACCACAAAACCTAATTACCGTTAGTAATAGTTATCTAGGTAATTAGTACTCCTGAAGAAGAGTACTTAGGTGCTCTTCTTCAACCTTCTCGGATTTAAGTAATTGAATTTTAGAATATTAAAGTTCTAGGGAGTCTCATCAATGAGTGCAGCAAATCTTGTTAAAGGTCTGATGACGAGAAAAATATTGTTCGGGGCGACAGTCACGGCAGCATTATTTTTCATGTTAGTCGGTGTCATCTTCTGGGGCGGATTTAACACTGCGATGGAGCAAACCAATACCCTAGAGTTCTGTATCAGTTGTCACGAAATGGAAGACAACGTTTATAAAGAATACCAGTCAACTATTCACTACACCAACCGCAGTGGCGTTAGAGCAAGCTGTTCAGATTGCCACGTGCCTGATCCATGGGTGCATAAAGTTGTTCGTAAGATAAAAGCTTCTAATGAGTTATGGCATAAAGCTTTGGGAAGTATTGATACGCCAGAAAAGTTTGATGCCAAGCGCTTCACGATGGCAAAGAAAGTTTGGGGTGAAATGAAAGCGACAGACTCACGCGAGTGTCGAAACTGTCATGACTTCGAAACCATGTTGCCAGAAAACCAAAAGCCTCGCGCTCGTAAACAGCATTTGAATGCGATGACAGCAGGTAACACTTGTATTGATTGCCACAAAGGTATTGCGCACAAGCCTGTGCATGATGAGTTGACTGACGAAGAAATTGACGAACTCACTACACCAGACCCAGAAATCGCAATCGGTATTCCGGCTCACTGGCAAGAATTTTTAGATAAAGAAGCTGCTGCTAAAGCAGAGAAGAAGCGTTTAGCAGAAGAAGCGGCTAAGAAAGCAGCAGAACAAGCAGCTAAAGCAGCGGAAGAGGCAAAGATTGCGGCAGCTTTAGCTGCAGAGAAAGCTAAGAAAGAGGCTGCAAATAAGCCTAAGAAAACTGAGGCTAAAAAGGCTCCCGCCAAGAAAACTGCTGCAAAATCATCTATCAATTGGGCTGCAGTACCTGCAAGAGAAATCGGTGTTTTCTATCCTGGCCAGGCGTCAATGGAGTGGGTATTAGGACGTAAGCATGGTGGTAAGCGTTCATTCACGAAAGGTGATCGCTGTATGGACTGTCATGAGGAAGAAATTGCAGATATTGGACAAAAGATTGTGACAGGCGAGAAGCTGGAAGATCAGGTGATTCCCGGTAAGCGTGGCAGCATTCCAGTGGCGGTTAAAGCAGCACATGATAGCAAGAGCTTATATATGCAATTTACTTGGGAAGATACTGAACACCAGCCAGTACCCTTTGCAGAAGGTGGCAAGATGGATGCGATGAATCAAATGAAATTGGCCTTTATGTTAGCGACTGACGAAGTTGAGTACGCAGATCGAGCAGGTTGCTGGGGAACCTGTCATGCCGATGCCGATGACATGCCTTTCGCGCCTGAGGGTCAGAGTGTAACTAAGTATCTAAAAGAGAGCCGTACGAAGATTGAGCTTAAAGGCCGAAACAAAAAACCGCTTGGTGGTTGGGATAAGCGTAAGGAAGACGCTGAGATCAAAGCAGAATTTGACGCTCAGCACTTCATGGATATCGTGCGCTACAAGTCGGGTGACAAGAGTATTGAATACGGCAGTATCTTGGCAGACCGCTTGATGAACGAAGGTGTGATTAGTGAAGCGATAGCAAACAAAGTTGGCAATAAGTGGGTGGTTGAAATCAAGCGTCCTCTGGTAGCTGACGGTGACGGCAATATCAGTCTGGACACCGCTCAAAGCTACAACTTTGGTTTCGCGATTCATGACGATTACAGCAACGGCCGTTTCCATCATGTATCACTTGGGTACAAATTGGGCTTCGATAATGCCGATGTAGAAATCAATGCAGTTAAGCAATAAAAGCTAGTAAATAAGAAAACGGTGAGCGTTATGTGGATGAGATCAGTCAAAAAAACAGGTAAGGGATTGGCAATAGTGCTATTCGCGAACTTGTTGCTGGCGGGCGTCTCATCTGCAGAACTTGTTGAAGTAAAGACACACAAGATGCGTTTCATACCGGAAGTTGTAACAGTCAATATTGGCGATACGGTGCGTTGGCTGAATGTCGAGAAGAGGCAGTATCACAGCGTATGGTTTGAAGGTTTGGGAGAGCCTGAAGGTGAATACTTCTGGCCCGAAGAAAGCGTTGAACGCTTATTTGATCGCGCTGGTGTCTTTGACTATCGCTGCGGACCTCATCCACAGATGAGGGGCAAGGTTATTGTTAAAAAAGCTGAGCTGAAAGTTTCTGAAGAGCGTGCACTGGAACTGGACTATTTAGTGAAACAAGACTGTGGATCATGTCATGGGATGCTGTTTAAAGGTGGTTTAGGCCCGGCTTTGTTGCCGGAAAATATCAAGGCATATTCGGTTGAAGACTTAATGGCTGTCATCCTACATGGTCGCCCTGGAACGCCAATGCCCCCATGGAAAGCTATTTTGTCTGAGGCGGATGCTAACTGGATTGCTAAAGCTTTGAAGTCGGGAGAAATGATAGATGCGAATTAAAAGCCTTGCAGTGGCCTTACTAAGTATTAGTTTGGGGGCGTGTACTTGTTTGCATACCCAGACGGAGCCCAGGGCAACAGGTGACATGGGCGTCATTATTGAACGTGCTACTGGAAGCGTAAAGATCATCGATACCAGTGACAAGAAGCCCGTCGGCAGCATAGATCAATTGGGAGACCTTTCGCACGCTTCCGTTGTTTTTTCTCGTGACGAACGGTACGCCTATGTATTTGGTCGCGATGGTGGCTTAAGCAAGATCGATATCTTGACTGAAGAGATCAGTAAGCGAGTGATTCAAAGCGGTAATAGTATTGGCGGTGCCATTAGTCAGGATGGATCTTTAGTAGCTGTTTCCAACTACACGCCTGGTGGCGTAAAGGTCTTCGATAGCGAAACGCTTGAGTTGGTGGTGGATATTCCTGCGACAGAATTCATTGACCCAAGAAGCGGTAAAAGCAAACGCTCTAAAGTTGTTGGTTTGGTGGATGCACCCGGAAAGAAATTTGTTTTCAGTCTCTTCGATACGCATGAAATATGGGTGGCAGACTTTTCAGGGGAAGACAGCTCTAAACCCCAACTTACCAAGTACCGAGATACTGGCTTACAACCTTATGACGCACTGATCTCACCCGATGGCCGTTACTACATCGCAGGCTTGTTTGGTGAAGATGGTATGTCGAAACTTGACTTATGGCACCTTGAAAACCCGCCAGAAAAAATATTGCCAAATTACGGCCGGGGAGAGCAGAAGCTACCCGTCTACAAGATGCCTCACCTGGAAGGTTGGGCTGTTGCAGGCAACTATGCATTTGTTCCTGCCGTTGGGCAGCACCAAGTATTGGTGGTGGATATGAACACTTGGCAGCAAGTAGACAAAATCGATGTGCATGGTCAGCCAGTGTTTGTCATGGCTAGACCGGATGGTCGCCAAATTTGGGTGAACTTTGCCTATCCAAATAATGACACGCTCCAAGTAATAGATGCTGAAAGCCGCTCATTATTTAAAACACTAAAACCTGGAAAGGGTGTGCTTCATATGGAGTTTACTTCACGTGGTGAGCATGTGTGGGCTTCTGTCAGAGATTTAAACTTGGTGAATATCTATGACACCGAAACCTTGGATTTAATAAATCAGTTTGAGGCGACAAGTCCTAGTGGGATTTTCTTTACCTCTCGGGCGCATCGTTTGGGCTTATAAAGCTCCGGTCGCTCCAAAAACAAGAACAGTGAGAAAGAAAGGTGATGTGATGAATATACAAGCTCCTAGCAATACAGGTATTGAACCCGAAAGAGTCGTTCTGGATGACTTGAGCAGTAGTTTATTAGATTCCTATCAACGTAACTTTCCTATCACTTCACGGCCCTTTGCCGACATGGCAGAGCAGTTGAATTGCTCCGAACCAGATGTATTGACCAAACTCTTGGCACTTAAAGATAGCGGTATGCTGACGCGCATAGGGCCGGTATTTGACCATAAGCGAGCCGGGGCTAGTCTCTTGGCGGCTGTGAGCGTTCCATCTGAGCTGACAGAAAAAGTAGCTGCCCAGATTAACGAATATGAAGAGGTGAATCATAACTACGGACGAGAGCATAGTTATAATCTGTGGTTCGTTGTTACGACACCGACTCCCAAATTTCTGGACTTGATACTGGATGATATGGAAAAGACGATTGGCTTTCCAATCCTACGCTTGCCAATGGAAAAGGCTTATCATATCGACTTGGGGTTTCATGTGGGTGATAGAAAAACGGATCGCCCCTTCACTCAGCACCTTCATAACACGAATAACCGTGAGTCTGGCGAAAAAATTAGACTCATTGAGAGCGGTGATGTCCTTTCTGATTACTTGCAACAGCGACTTCGAGAGCTAATACAAGATGGTTTTCCTTTAACCCGGAAGCCTTTTGAGCGCCTGTCACAGACGCTAAGCCAATATCAAGGTGAAGAGTGTTCAGCTGTTACCGAGTTGCAGGTGATAGATACGCTCAATTACTGGGTACAAAGCGGCCTGATTAAGCGTATAGGGTTGATTACCAATCATCACAAACTTGGTTTTAAAGAAAATGCCATGGTGGTCTGGAATATTCCAGAAGATCAAACTGACAGGATTGGTAAGATTTTTAAAGAATCCGGTTTGGTGAGCTTGTGTTATAAGCGTCGAAGACAGTTACCTGAGTGGCCCTATAATCTCTACTGCATGATTCACAGTCGGGACCGGAATCTGGTTGCAGAACATATTGAAAAACTGGTAGGGCTGGCCGAGCTTAAAAATACTGAGAAAAACATTCTATTTAGTACGCAGCAATATAAGCAAAAGGGTGGAGTTTATACGCGCTCGCAAAGGCAGCATAAAATTGAAATAGCCTCACCCGCTGCGAACCTGGCTTCGCTTGTTGCACCCTTATCACTTGCGGGGAATCATTCATGAATGCCATGGATTTGAAGATCATAAACCGTCTCCAGTATGGTTTTCCTATTTGTGAATACCCTTTTGCCGAAGTTGCAAAAGAGCTGGACATAAAAGAATCAGAGTTGATCGACCGAGTTGAGAAGATGCGTGCCGATAAAACGCTAACGCGCTTTGGCCCAATGTACCATGCAGAGCAGTTGGGTGGTGCACTGTCACTTGCGGGTATGGCGATACCGGAAGAGCGCTTTGATGAAGTAGCTGAAATCGTCAATGGCTTTCCCGAGATTGCTCACAACTACAAACGGACTCACGAATTGAATATGTGGTTTGTGATTGCAACTGAGGAACAGGAAGGTAAAGGGCGAGTGATCGAAGAAATTGAACGTCAGACAGGATTTAAGGTCTACGACATGCCGAAGAAGGAGGAGTTCTATGTTGGATTCTATCTCGACCTCGAATGATTTTTATCGCCCTCAAGCGGAGGACTTACCTATGGAGGAGGAAGAAAACTACTCACTATCGAGTATAGATCGCGAGTTGATCGTCTTGACTCAGGAGGGTTTGCCTCTTGCCCCACGACCTTATCATGTGCTGGGTTTGATGTTGAATATATCTGCCGATGAGGTGATGGCGCGTCTGCAACGTATGTTAGATGAAGGGATTATTCGAAGAATCGCTGCAGTACCCAATCACTACAAACTGGGCTTTAAAGTAAACGGTATGACTGTGTGGGATGTGCCCGACGAAAAGGTGAGTGAATTAGGACAAGCTTTGGGCGATTTATCCTTTGTTAGTCACTGTTATCACAGGCCCCGCCACTTACCGCTATGGAGGTATAACCTCTTTGCCATGGTTCATGGTAAAACTAAACAAGAAGTTGCGAAATATATAGAGCAGATCAATCAGCTATTGGGTGATGACTTACGAGCGAGCGATGCGCTCTACAGTACCAAAATATTAAAAAAGACCGGTCTACGAATCGGTCAGAGAGAAGCGCCACCTAGCGCTAAAAAGACCTGAACAGAGACCAATAGAATAAGGCGGAGTGCCATGTTTAGAATTAGCCAGTACATGAAAATTCTGCACGATCAAACGCCATTAGGGCCATTGCGAAAGCCGCCAGGACCCGTCGTTATCTGGAACCTGATTCGGCGTTGTAACCTAACCTGCAGGCATTGCTATTCCATTTCGGCAGATACTCACTTTCCAGGCGAACTAAGCACCGAAGAAGTCTTTACCTTGATGGATGATTTAAAGGCTTACGGTGTACCCGTCTTGATTCTTTCGGGCGGGGAGCCTTTGCTTCGGGATGATATCTTTGAAATTGGAAAAAGAGCGAAAAGCATGGGCTTTTATGTTGGCTTGTCGAGCAACGGTACCCTAATCGACGAAGACAACATTAAGAAAATAGCTGAAGTTGGTTTTAATTATGTCGGTGTCAGCATCGACGGCTTGCGTGAAAATAATGATGAATTTCGCCAGATGCAGGGTGGTTTTGATGCGGCCTTAAACGGAATTAAACTCTGTCGAGAGAACGGTATTAAAGCTGGCTGGCGCTTTACACTGACGGAACAAAACAGTGACGATTTAACTGCGCTGCTCGATATAATGGACGAGCATGGCGTAGAGAAGTTTTACTTATCCCACCTTAACTATTCCGGCCGTGGTAAGCGCAACAGTAAGCGTGATGCCTATTTTCAGACAACGCGTGAAGCTATGGATCTGCTATTTGACCGAGCCTGGAATGATGTTGTTTCTGGCAAGGTGACTGAATATGTTACCGGGAACAATGACGCTGACGGTGTTTACCTACTTCAGTGGGCTGAAAAGCGTTTTCCAGAACGTGCGCCACTGTTAAGAGAGCACCTTGAACGCTGGGGGGGTAATTCTTCAGGAATTAATATTTCCAATATCGACAACTTGGGAAATGTTCACCCCGATACTTTCTGGTGGAGTCATCACCTGGGTAATGTCAAAGAACGCCCGTTTTCAGATATTTGGCAAAATACCGACGATGAATTAATGCTGGGGCTACGCATGAGTCCACGTCCTATTGAGGGACGTTGTGCCAAATGTGATTACTTTGCGATATGTGGTGGTAATACTAGGGTGCGAGCTTTCAGTAGTGATGGTGAATATTGGGGAGAGGACCCGGGCTGCTATCTGGATAATCAGGAAATTGGTTTGTCAGAAGACGATATTGATGGTGCCGAGGCAGTTAATACGCACTTGCTTGAAAGTACAAACGCTACACCTCAGGCTGTTTAGGAGAGGCTTATGAATCAAGATAATTTTTCCAATGCTGGCCTAAAACGCCCACAAGAATTGTTTGCTAAAGGTTCTGAAAATAGACGACCTTTTCTACCCGGAGAAGTTGCTCTGATCGGCGCCGGACCGGGTGATCCTGAACTGTTAACCATAAGGGCTCATCGCTTAATCAAGCAGGCTGACTGTGTTATTTATGACCGCTTGGTCAGTGCTGAAGTGATGGAATTAGTGTCGCCCAGGGCAGAGTGTATTTATGTGGGTAAGAAAAGTGCCGACCATGCTTTGCCCCAAGAGCAAATAAACCAGTTGATTGTCGAAAAAGCGATGAGCGGCAAGAAGGTTGCTCGTCTTAAAGGCGGTGACCCTTTTATCTTTGGTCGTGGTGGTGAAGAGGTTCAGGAACTGTTGGATGCGGGGGTTGCTTGCCGAGTCGTCCCAGGTGTTACCGCTGCTTCAGGTTGTACGACTTATTCCGGCATTCCATTAACTCACCGGGATTTTGTTCATGGTTGCACTTTTATCACGGGCCATCTTCAGGATGATACGCTGGATTTACCTTGGCAGGCTTTGGCACGTGAAGATCACACTGTTGTGATTTACATGGGTATTAAAACATCACCAATACTGTCTAGAGAGTTAATTAATAACGGCTTGGCCGAAGACATGCCGGTTGCCCTAATCAGTAACGGCACCACAGAGAATCATCGAACCTATCGAACCAATATTTCAGATTTGCCAGAATTTGTTCTAGCGAACCAAATCAAGCCGCCAACACTGATTGTTATTGGCCGAGTGGTAAATGCTTTGGATACCGAAGGTTTTGATCAGGCTACTTTGCTTGATGAAGCCACCAGGCATGAACAGATGATGACTAAGGTAGGTTGATTGTGAGACAGCTGTTATTTCTCTTAAGTCTATTTTCCTCGTTTGCTATTGCAGGCTCACCGGAGCTCGCGTCTGAGCCCGAAGTAAATATCAATAGCAGAATGGGGCAGGAGCGATACCAAACTCATTGTCAGGCCTGTCATGGTGAGAATCGTTTGGGTGCAATGGGCCCGGCTTTACTTCCTGGGAACCTCAAGCGCTTGAGAAAAAATAAAGCGCTAGATGTCATTAAAAATGGCCGCGTAGCGACGCAAATGCCAGCATTTATGAGTACGCTTAATGACGCGGAAATCGAAGCTTTGGGTGATCTGATCTATACGCCTTTGAAAGAGATGCCGAAGTGGGATTTGAGTGATATTAATCAGTCTCAAAAAGTCTTTTTCAAGCCTGGCGACTTAGGTGAAAAGCCGGTTTTTGAAGCCGATATGATGAACTTGTTCATTGTCGTTGAGCTAGGTGATCATCATGCAACGGTTTTGAATGGTGATACATTTGAGCCTATCCATCGTTTTAAAACCCACTTTGCCTTACATGGTGGGCCAAAGTATTCACCTGATGGTCGCTTTGTTTACTTTGCTTCACGTGATGGCTGGGTGAGCAAGTTTGATATCTATAATCTAAAGATTGTTTCTGAAGTCAGGGTGGGGATTAATACACGTAACCTCGCTGTATCGAGTGACGGCCGCTATGCCATGGCGGCGAATTACCTTCCGAATAACTTGGTGATCCTGGATACCAAAGATCTGTCTCCCATTAAGGTGATTGATGTTAAGGATAAGGATGGTAATACGTCGCGCGTCAGTGCTGTCTACAATGCACCGCCAAGAAATAGCTTTATTGCTGCCTTAAAAGATATAAAAGAGGTTTGGGAAATAAACTATGAAGACAAACCTCCTGCCGGTTTCGTTGGTTGGGAGCATAGCTATCACAAAGAAGCGGGGGACGTTGTTACACCTGAACCTTTCCCGATTCGAAAGGCCAAAGTGTCAGCCTATCTAGATGACTTCTTTTTTAACCAGGACTATAGCTTACTCTTCGGTGCCTCACGTGAAGGCGAGGGGATTATCGTCTCGCTAGATGCCCGCAAAGAAATTGGTGAGCTAGATGTCCCGGGTATGCCGCACTTGGGGTCAGGGATTACTTGGGATTATCAAGGCAAAGAAGTGATGGCAACGCCGAACCTAAAGGACGGAAAGGTCAGCATTATCGATATGGATAACTGGCAGACAATTAAGCATATCGAAACAAAAGGGCCAGGCTTTTTTATGCGTAGCCATGAGAAGACACCTTATGCCTGGGTCGATGTTTTCTTTGGACCAAACAAAGACCTTATGCACGTTATCGATAAATCGACATTGGAGATTGTTAAAACACTGCAGCCTATTCCCGGCAAGACGGCGGCTCATATTGAATTCACCAAAGATGGTCGCTATGCCCTGATGAGTATTTGGGATATGGACGGTGCGTTGATTGTCTATGATGCGCAAACGCTTGAGGAAGTGAAACGCTTGCCGATGACGAAGCCTTCGGGGAAGTATAATGTCTTTAATAAAACCACTTACTCCCGTGGCACGAGTCATTAACATGATACTTTAAAGGGCGATGGGCATGAGATTCAGATCTTTAATATTAGGCAGTATTGCAACCATTGTGATCCTGCTAAGTGCTCAGCTCGCCTATGTATTAATTGCCTCTTATATCGGTCAAGCTGCTTCAAACTCCACATTAATTGGTGAACACAAAGACCTGATGTGGTTCTTTCTCAGCATATGCTCATATGCGCTAAGCTTCTTTTTGGGTGGTTTTATTACATCCTTAACGGAGAGCGGTGCGCCCGTGCTGAATGCCGTAACGGTAGGGTTTATCGTCGCCATGTTATCAATGCTTAGTGTTGGCGACCTTAGTGTGCTTAATACTCGGGCATTGATCATGGTGTTCTTCGGCGTCGCATTCGCCTTTCTTGGCGGCGTTTGGGGCGCGGGAGTCTTTGCTAGAAAGCTAGTCTGATTCTTTTCCGTTTGCTGTTCACAACCTGTAACCCCCTAGCTTTGCTTATAGGGTTACACCCCCCTCTCTATTTTTGTCTAGTACTAGCCTGCCAACGAGCCGGAGAGGGTGTAGCCAACAGGTTGGTTGAGGCTATGGTTCTGACCCGATTGAAGCTGTGTGGCTTGTTTAAGCCTTTCTAATTCTCTGTTGTCATTTTAACTCACGGGTGTCATTTAGACTTCTTTAAAGTGTTGTCATAATGAAGGTTTATCAGAAAAATAACAATAAAAACAATGATCTATATCCTGGTACGGTATTTGTAATAGCTAAGTCGTGAGCTTGTTTTTCTGTCCCAATAATTGAATGTCAGAAAAGCATATCAAGGAGGAGGGTTCACATTACAAGTGGGGTGACCGTCAAGGGTATACCGGGTTTTCAAAGGCTCGGTAGCCGTTACTAAAAGCGGCGCAAGAGATAAAAACAGGAGGCAAACATGGCTGATAACTTTACCAAAGGAATGGCCCGAAATATTTATTATGGTGGTGGGGTGTTCTTCTTCCTGCTGCTTGTCGGGCTGACCTTTGACACAATGCGGATATTGCCGGAGCGAGATCATCGGGAAAATATTACCGAAGCTGTCGTGAAGGGCAAAGAAATATGGGAAAAGAACAATTGTATCGGTTGTCACAGTTTGATGGGGGAAGGGGCTTACTTTGCACCTGAACTTGCAAATGTATTTGATCGATATGGTGCCGGTGATGAGGCGGTATTTGAAAGCTTCATGCAAAACTGGATGGCGATTCAGCCATTAAATGTTCCAGGTCGCCGTCAAATGCCTCAGTTCCATTTATCAGAAGAGGACGTACATAACGTTTCTCAATTCCTGATCTGGACCTCGCGCATTGATGACAATGACTGGCCACCGAATAAGCAAGGTTAGGGAGTTGCTATGAAATACGAATCGCAGAGTGTTGCAAAAAACTATTTTATTTTCGCCATGGTTCTGTTCGCAGGTCAGGCGGTATTCGGGCTCATTATGGGTCTTCAATATATCGTTGGTGACTTTCTAGCAGGTGCTATTCCGTTTAACGTTGCACGTATGGTGCACACGAACTTGCTCATCGTTTGGCTATTATTTGGCTTTATGGGAGCAACTTACTACCTTGTCCCAGAAGAGAGTCAAACTGAACTGTATAGCCCCTTGCTTGCCAAAATCCTGTTTTGGGTGTTTGCCGCAGCCGGCGTTGCGACCATTCTAGGTTATTTGCTAGTGCCTTATAGCACCTTGGCAGATATTACTTTTAATGAACTCTTACCGACCATGGGGCGAGAATTCCTTGAACAACCGACGATTACTAAAATTGGTATTGTCATCGTTTGTCTCGGGTTCATCTTCAATGTAGGTATGACCATCCTTAAGGGCCGTAAAACAGTTATCAATATGGTATTGATTACAGGTCTGATTGGTTTGGCTGTGTTCTTTTTATTCTCTTTCTATAACCCAGGTAATTTGGTTCTTGATAAGTTCTTCTGGTGGTGGGTTGTTCACCTATGGGTTGAAGGTGTTTGGGAATTGATCATGGGTGCTATTTTGGCTTATACCTTGATCAAAGTGACTGGCGTTGACCGTGAGATAATAGAGAAGTGGTTGTATGTGATTATTGCTTTAGCACTGATTACCGGCCTGATAGGAATGGGGCACCACTACTTCTGGATCGGCCCGGGTGAGTACTGGTTGTGGCTGGGTTCTATCTTCTCAGCGCTTGAACCAATTCCTTTCTTCATGATGGTTGTGTTCGCATTCAAGATGGTTCGTGAACGTCGTCATGAGCATGGCAACCAGATAGCATTGACTTGGGCTTTAGGTACTTCGGTAATGGCGTTCTTGGGCGCAGGTGTATGGGGCTTCATTCATACGCTAGCACCGGTGAACTATTTTACACACGGTTCGCAGATTACTGCAGCTCACGGACATCTAGCATTCTTTGGGGCTTACTCAATGATTGTGATGACGATAATGTCCTATTCAATGCCAATTATGCGTGGTCGCCCTCACGGCAACTGTGAAAGAGCACAGAGATTGGAGCGTATGTCGTTCTGGACAATGTGTATCGCAATGTGCGGTATTACCTTGGCCTTAACCGTGGCGGGCGTCTGGCAGATTATTCTCCAGCGTTTACCAGATGACGCAAATGCTCTGAGCTTTATGGCAACTCAAGAACAACTTCATCCTGTCTTCTGGGTACGTTTGTTCTTCGGTGTGATGTTCACTACAGGTGTAGGCATGTTCTTCGCAAGCTTCTTTGTTGGCGATAAGCAAGGTCTAGTTATCCCTGAGGGTGAGCAAAGAGCAGCTTCATAAGTGAAGTGCAAGTTGGCTGAACTTAGGAATAAGCTTAGCCAACTATATTAACCCCACTTAGGTGCAGTTAGATAAAAGGGCTGCACCTTATTCCATAACCATAATCTATGATGTTTAATCAGGTGTTAGATGGAAGAGTTAGTTGGTGAATTTTGGCATCGATTTGTTACGCGACAAGCTTCAACTGAGTTTGAAGATGCGCGCGTAGATTTAGTCGAATTGAGTGCTCAGTTAGCACCCTTTTACCGTGCTCTCGGCGGAAGCCCAGGCAAAGTGATAGAAGGTGCAATGGGACGCGAGCTGAAATTTCGTCGTAGACTGATTCAACGTATGGCGGGGACGCATAAGCGAAGTGAATTGGCATGGCAGGATGAACGTAGTCTGCGTTTGCCAACATCACATGCCTTATTTGAAGACAAAGCTTTAAACGAAGATTTATATTTCTGGTTGACGGCCTTGGCCGCTCAACTACCGAAAGTGACGCACTGGTTTACCGATAACCAGCAAGCGACGCTAGAGATCCTAAAGTCAAAACCGGGGTTAAGAGAGCGGTATTTCCGCCTTGTCGACGCGGTTTTGCCTTTGCGACCTCCTTTGGAAAAATTACAGGGTGAAAGACTTGATCGCGAGCTTGCGATACATCAAGCACTAAAAGACCCAGGGAGCGTCGAAACACTCCCGAAAGCGCCGGGCGACCCTTTCCCGATTAGCCTATGGCTCTACCCAGAACCGATTCATGGGGTTAGTGTTGCACCGATTGAAGAAGATGAAGAAGAGCTGCCAGCTGAAAGCAGCGGTGCCCAGACTGAGAAAGTTCGTGGCCCGCGTAAAGATGCTCAGCGCACCGATGATGCCAAGAAGACCGATGGCTTATTAATCTTTATGCTCGATAGCTTATTCAGCTGGACGGAGCATGTTGATCTAGACAGACCTCAGGAAGAGGATGTAGACGATGATGCCAGTTCCGTTGCAGAAGATCTGGATATTATTACGCTTTCTCGTAAGCGCCGGGCTGGCGCAGCTAAGATCAAGTTCGACCTGGATTTACCCGCCCCGCATAACGATGATTTAGCCATTGGTGATGGCATACGCCTTCGTGAATGGGATTACAGAAAGTCTGTCTATATTGAAGACTTTTGTTTATTGCAGCCCATGCTAGCGGATGACGCCGAGCCAAGTGGCGTTCCTGGTCACTTAACTAAAACTGCAAACCAGCTCAGGCATCGATTCAGCGCTTTGAAATTTCAACAGCATTGGCTTCGCCGTCAGCCTTTAGGTAGCGAGCTGGATCTGGATGCCTGTATCGAATCTATTGTTGAGCCTGATACTAATACAGGCAATGACAACTTTTATAAGCACCGTAAAGAAAGCCAACGAGATATTTCCTGCTTGTTATTAGCGGATTTATCTATGTCGACTGATTCGGGAATCAACTCAAATCAGCGTGTGATAGATATTATTCGAGATAGTATCACCTTGTTTGCCGAAGCCTTGAGCAGTGCAGGGGACCCTTTTGCAATCTATGGATTTTCCTCCATCAAGAACAAACAAGTTCGATATAACCTGTTAAAAAACTTCTCTGAACCTTATGGCGATGCCGCACGTGGCCGAATTCTTGAAATCAAGCCGGGATTTTATACGCGAATGGGCGCAGGTATTCGTCAATCAACTGAAGTGTTAAAAACACAAGCAACTCAAAAGCGCCTCATGTTGATTGTTTCAGACGGCAAGCCAAATGATATTGATCACTACGAAGGCCGTTACGGAGTAGAGGATACTCGTAAGGCGGTTCAGGAGGCCAAGCAGCAGGGCTTGCAACCATTTTGTATTACCATCGATGAAGATGGAAACGATTATTTACCTTACCTTTTTGGTGATCATGGTTATGCAGTGATTAGTGATACTGCGCGTTTACCTGCATTGCTGCCAAAAATTTACTTGAACCTTACAGGTCTATCGTAAGACGACAAGGGTCAAGCTTTTTAAATGGAGAAAGACATGCCAACGAATTATCTAGCGCAGGGAAATGAAGTTGTTATCTTCGAGCACGCCGCCAACAATAATTTGCCGGTTTTGATTAAGGGACCTACAGGTTGTGGTAAAACCCGATTTGTTGAGCACATGGCCAAGAAACTTGATCGGCCTTTATACACGATTGCCTGTCATGATGATCTAAGCGCAACAGACTTGGTAGGTCGACACTTAATTGGCAAAGACGGAACCTATTGGCAGGATGGCCCGCTTACCAGGGCGGTGCGAGAAGGCGGTATTTGTTATTTAGATGAAGTCATTGAAGCACGGAAAGATACTACGGTTGTGCTTCACCCATTGTCTGACCACCGTCGCGTTTTACCTGTAGAGCGTACGGGCGAAGAAATTATTGCTCATCCTGACTTTATGTTGGTGATCTCTTATAACCCTGGCTACCAGAACGTAATGAAGGGGCTGAAGCCAAGTACCCGCCAACGCTTTGTTGCGATGGAGTTTGAATACCCCTTGGCAGAACGGGAAACGGTAATCATCTGTCAGGAATCCAATATCGACAAAGATACAGCCAAGAAGCTGGTTAGCCTGGGTGGGGATTTACGTCGCCTAAAAGACTATGACTTGGAAGAAGCGGCTTCGACCAGGCTGCTGATTTATACTGCGAAGATGATTAAGTCAGGGTTGGATGCTCGCGAGGCGTGTTTATCGTGCTTGGCTCAACCTTTAACCGACGAGACCGAAACTCTGGCTGCCATTGAACGCTTGGTCATGACCTATTTCTAGGGCACTAGCGAAAATAAACCTATGAGCATTGAGCAGGAAGTAAGTGCAGGGAAACATGTTCCCGGTGATATCGCTATATGGGTTCTGGTCTTTGCAGAGTTATTTGAATTTGGCTTGTTCTTTATCCTCTATATCGTTGCCAAAGTTCATAACCCGGAGCTATTCAAAACCGGCCCCTTAAGTCTTAATACCAGCGCCGGTATTTTAAATACCTTTATTTTACTGACGAGTAGTTACTTTATTGCCCGTTCAGTAAGAGCGATTCGCCTTGATAAAGCGCAAGAGAGCCGACGTTGGATATGGCTAACCTTAGCGTGCGCAGTGGGATACTGCCTAGTGAAAGCTTGGGAGTATAAATTTAATGAGCTTAACGGCATTGGAGTCGAAACTAATCTCTACTTTAGCGTTTATTACTACCTGACCTTCAATCATCTGCTGCATGTGTTTTTTGGGATGGCTGGTTTGCTGTGGGTACTAACCAGGTCTTACTTTGGGGCGTATTCTGCTAAGCAATATGCGGGTTTGGAGGCAGGTGCGTGTTACTGGCACATGGTTGATTTAGCCTGGATTATTATTTTTCCACTGATCTATGTGATGAGATAGCGATGATTCTACCTCTACCAAGCAAAAGGCACTTACTGCGAATTTGGCTGGCTTTACTGGCTTTGACCTTACTAAGCGTATTGACTGCTGAAACAGCGGACTTCGGTCAAATATCAGTGGTAATTGTCTGTGTTATTGTCACATTAAAAGGGCGGTTGGTGATCGATGAGTTCATTGGTTTGCGTCATGCACACCCGAAAATCAGGAAGGTCATGCTGGGGTACTTTTACTTGATCCCTACTTTAATTGTTTTGGGAGTGATATTTCCGGGAGTGATCATTTCACTCACCTCCTTAAACTAGTCTTTAAGTAAAGAGAGCTTTAATGACTAAAGTCTGTATAAATTCAGAGCCAGAAAAGTCATCGTCCCTACCGGGCGACTTTGCCATTTGGATTTTTATCCTTGCAGAGCTGGGCGTATTTTCTATCTTGTTCATCGCCTATGCCTTTGCTCGAGTATTCAACCTGGAGATGTTCGCTGAGGGGCATCAACACCTTAACCAGCTAGCAGGCATGATTAATACGATTGCCTTAATCACAAGTAGCTATTTTGTCGTCAGGGCTGTTATTGCAATTAAAGAAGGCAAGTCAAAAGTCTGCTCTAGATGGATTAACTGGGCACTCCTTGCTGCCTTAGTCTATGTAGGCGTGAAGATGTGGGAATATACCGAGACCATCGGTGCAGGATATTCTTTGCATACCAATACCTTCTACATGTTTTACTTTTTGCTGACCTTCTTCCACTTCGCCCATGTGCTCTTAGGTATGGTGATTCTGATTGTGGTATCGAAGAAGGCGAAAAACGGAGACTATAGCTCAGAAGATCACACGGGTGTAGAGACCGGTGCTTCATACTGGCATATGGTGGATTTGCTTTGGATTATTTTATTCCCACTCGTTTATGTGATTCATTAAGGAGTCAGAATCAATGAATGACATTAAAAGGGTAACGCTGGTATGGGGAGTGCTGACGCTTATTACGATCCTCGCCTCTTTGATTGGTAGTTCAGAACAAACAGGTGCATGGATAGTTTTGGGCTCTATTCTTATGTTGATATTAAAAGGACAGCTAGTCGTCGATCACTTTATGGGGATGCGTGAAGTAATCAAACAATGGCGCTTGATTATGTCAGCGTACTGCATAGTGATCGGAGCGTTTGTCTTTTTAGCGTATTGTCTGAGTATATTTTTATAGTGAAAGAGCCCCTTGGTGCTCTTTCACTACTCTACTGCTCTGTTTCACAATAATGCGCACATAGTTTCTTGAATAAGGGTAGTGATAACAAGCCCAAACCGCCTAGCGCATACATAGACATCGCTAAGTATTTGGTAAAGTTGTCGCCATCCAGTCCAACAACGGCTGCAAAGATGATCATTAGCGTCGATACAATGATTATAAATTTACTCATAATGTCCTCCTTGTCTCTCGGAAGCTTAAGAGAGCAATTGGCTCTACTTTCTCATTAAATAGTTTCTATAAGAATAGTTAGAGATTTTGATCTGATCAAATAAGAAAGGGGCGAATTTTTGAGCCCAGAGCTGAAAGGTACGCTGTGATTTTCGCGGCTAAGGCTACCGAGGCTTTACTCAGCGCCAGGGGCTGGGCGTGGAAGGTCAGTACGTGCAACTTTTGTGTCAGCCATTTCTTTCAATACGAATCCGCTCGTAAAAAAGAAAAAGGATGAGGAAGCAAAACTCGCTTTATAGACCTTAGACAAATCACCAAAGAAAATCAGTAGAATCAGAACACAAATCACTGCAGATACGAAACAAAAAAGGCTAGAGATTCTGGATGTTCTTCTTAGAAAACCCATTTTATCTTGATCTGGCATAAGCGTCTCGTAGCGGTAAAAATATGAATAGACATGGACTAAGTTAAAGGCCCAAATATACGCGGCTTGAGCAGAAAAATATATCTTAGCTAGCTTATTGTGGGGTAGGCTTGATCTCAATCAATATCGAATGTTTACTTCAAAGCGCTTAGCTCAGGTCACAGACAATGAATAAACTTTTTATAATCGGTCTGCCTAGAACGGGTACGACGAGTATTAGTGTTGCTCTATTAGCGCATAATTATAAGGTAGCGCATACCGCCTATACTAAACGTGCATTTGAATTGGCCGATGTGGTTTCAGATGCGCCATGCTTTTGTGACTATCAAGAGCTAGACCTGCTCTTTCCCGGTTCTAAATTCGTTTACTTAGATCGAGAATTAAATGTCTGGTTACCCTCGATTCAGCGCTTGCTTCATAAGATGCAAGCAAACTTGGAACTCAAGACAGGTCACTTTAACCCCGTACTTAAACGTAGCTTCCACAAAACCTTCGCCTTGCTCGATACAGAAGACCCGATTGCTGAGTCTCATTTAGAAAACTGCTATAGGCAACATCAACAAGAGGTGTTTGACTATTTCTCGGCTAGATCAGATCTACTAAAAATAGATATCAGCAAGCCCAAAAGCTTAGCGACATTGCTAGGTTTCTTAGGTACCTCAACAGAGGGCTGTGGTGAATTTCCTAGACTAAATGTGGGTAAACAGGTAGATAGCTGGAAAGAGTTCAAACATGCTAACAAAGTAAACCCTAATAGTGCGGGCAAGGAACATAGAAAATTCTTTGATTACGTATAGCGCTGTAACATGTTATTTTCCAGCTTAATAATTTCTCATTACTAAGCCAAACTCGAAATAAGGTTATCCAAAGTATGGAGTCACTCCCTATAGCAGAAATAATATTGATATCATTTCTCATGATATTTGCAGTACACCAAATTAGCCGAGTCGTTATTGGAGAAAATGCGGATACTTATCCTTCAGGCATCCTTATCGCGGGAGGTCTATTCTATGTGGCGACAAACGATATATCTTCAGGTATCGCTGCAAGTCTTTCAGCCGCTGCAGGGCATTACTTAAGCGTTTTCCTTTGTAAACGGTTCAATTGGCACGAGAAGAATAAACCTTAATGTTCTTTAGTTAGCGCTCTTCCAGTAATAATTGTAAAAACCAGGAAACCGCCGAAGACGTTGGCAATAAATCAAATCAGCCCTTTTGCATTATCTAGGATGTTCAAAAGAGAGGGGCGGTTTTCTGATGGAAGCTATATAGAATTGAGTCGAACACTGCTGATTCAGATCGAATATTTTCTTATTTCTCTTAATGGTCTATCTTTATAAGGTTAAGGGGTAAACTAAAGGCTTAAAATATTATCCTTCACTGAACATAACAGCTTGTAGTAAGGTATTTTACACTTGCCTTTAGTAGAAGATGGTCATGATTTTATAAGGTCAAAATATGTGAAATTCATTATATCTCTATACGTATTTCTTGTTATAGCTTCGGTCTCTCGAGTTGAGTCTAATGAATTGAGGTTTCGTAGAGTATAAGTTTGTATTGAATTTGCTTAATTTTTTTTTGATGTAAGAGTTTCTTTTTTATAGGTGCTTATTATGAAATTTACGTTAAAAAAATTAGCCGCTGTAGGGGTTTTAGCATTAGGTTCGATGTCAGCAAATGCAGCCATCGTTACGGAAACTTGGGTTACTCAGGTTGCACAGAGTGACGTGACCGGGCTTAATGTCGGCGATTCATTATCATGGTCTTTTACATTCGATAACGAAGGGACTCGGGCGAGTACATTTTATGATGATGGAACTCCAACGTATACGTATTGTAACGCGCTGGATGGAAATGCTGATGGAGCTTGTTCAATTGAATGGACTTTGTTTGGAATTAATTATGCGGATTTGATTAGTTACGACGACTCGGACTGGCAGGCTAGTATTGATTATCATCTGGCCACCGAAAATATGGTTGAATACGACCGCGGTATTCGTGAGGCGAGGGTTTCAATCACTGAATTCGGTTTGTCAACAATTAACGTAAAGGAAGGTGGATCTGAAATAAATATCAGTACGTGGGCCGAAGGCACTGGACCATTTGGAACCGGACCGGGTAGCCCAACGATATCGGCTGAAACTTACCTTTACCAGGTTTCAGATCCACAGCAGTATTTCTTAGCAAACACCAGAATGACGGTCACGTCAGTCACCTCGGTTTCAGTACCTTTAATCGATGTTCCAGAACCTGCTACGCTTTCGCTTCTTGGTTTGGGTTTAGTAGGCTTAAGCTTTGCTCGTAGACAAAAGAAGTCCTAATTCTATCTAAGCCTGAAGTACACTATTGTTGCCAGCACTTAAGGAAATCACCCAGAACTAAAGCTATCTCACTTGAGATGGCTTTTTTTCTGCTCATAAAGCTGATGAATTTTCTCAAAGTACTTTTCGATAGTTTTACGGGTTGCCTTGATATGAAATCAGTTAAAAATCAGAGCCTGTTTCTATCCTACCTATAAAAGTTTTATTGCTTTGTCACTCCTCTGTTTTGGAGTCGAGCTTTTCCAAGCATCACCTTATTCTCATCCGGAAGATA
>NZ_LWEY01001512.1:0-873 GCF_001634935.1 Oleiphilus sp. HI0043
CGTCAGCGTCTTTACCCCACTCGATATCCACTTCTGCTGAAGGTTCGGTAAATGGGAAGTAAGAAGGACGGAAACGAACAGCCAGGTCTCGCTCAAAAAACACCTGAAGGAAATCTTCAATGGTACTCTTTAGGTCAGCAAAACTAACATTCTCTTCCACCAGCAGGCCTTCAACCTGATGGAACATCGGCGTATGCGTTTGGTCGGAGTCGCAACGGTATACACGGCCCGGACAGATCATACGAAATGGTGGCTCTCCCTTCTCCATCGTGCGTACTTGCACAGGTGAAGTGTGAGTTCTTAATAAGGTATTTGCATCAAAGTAAAAGGTGTCGTGCATAGCACGTGCCGGGTGATGCCCCGGGATATTCAAAGCTTCGAAGTTATGGTAATCATCTTCGATTTCCGGGCCTACTTCTACTGAGTAACCGGCTCTGGCAAAAAACTGCTCAATTCGGCGCATTGTTTTGGTTACCGGGTGCAAACCACCGGTATCGCTTGCGCGGCCTGGCAAGGTGACATCCACAGCTTCTGAACGGAGCTTGTTCTCAAGCTCAGCTGTTTCAAGGGACTCTTTCTTGGCTAACAGTTTTTCCAAGACACCTTCTTTGGCTTCGTTTATCTTTGCTCCGGCCGCTGGTCTTTCAGACGCATCTAACTTACCCAATGTTTTGAGTAGCTGGGTGATTTCACCCTTCTTGCCTAGGTAATCAACTCTGACCTGGTCCAATTCTTGAATTTTTTCCGCTGCATCTACAGCGCTAATGGCGCGTTGAACAAGTTGTTCAAGGTTTTCCATTACTGCTCTCCGAAAAAACAGTACTCAAAATAAAAATAGGGGGTGAGTTGTCTCGCCCCCTATCCAGCTATTAC
>NZ_LWEY01001513.1:0-1033 GCF_001634935.1 Oleiphilus sp. HI0043
ACAGTTGATCGTTGCTTACTAGCACGATAAGGGAATAAATGAATACTGCATATAAATGATTGCCTCATTGCTTAAATAAGGCAATCAGTTCTATCAACTACATGTTATTTTGCTTCTTGAACTCTGTAATCAATTCAAGCGGCTTGTGCTTTTTGTTTGTCTTGTTTAGCACATAGACAACAGTCTCGCCTTTTGGTCCTGAACCGATTTCTGTGAAACGATAAGGTGCTTCGCCTACTTTTCGAACGCTATTCATATCTTCTAGTGTGCTGAAGACGTAGATTCGGCCTTCCATGCGCATTTCACCATAGAATGGCTGGGCTGGCGCTACAGTGCCTTCAATCAGATCAATACTTGGAATACCTGAACGCTTCTTCTTATCTTCGCCTGTCAAAGCAAACTTTAGGGTTTCGCCTTTAGGGCCTGCACCGATGCGTGCAACCATGTAAGCAGTATGCCCAGTCTTAAGGAAAGATTGGTATAAGGCTTTATCATAGAAAAAGTAAATACGGCCATCGTGGTGTACTTCATATAATGCCGGTACCTTTACTGACATCTTTGTTTGCGTTTGCATTGTTTCAGACGCTGAAGTAGCTTCTTTTGTATCCGTGCTTGCGCACGCAGCTACACCAAGAGCCATAACCGTTGATAAGCCAAGTATACGTAGTTTCTGTGCGATCATTGCTTGATTCCCGTTTTGTGTGTGATACGACCAATACAGGATATTAAGTTTTTATGACAGGAATGTTACAGGAAATGGGAAACCCTAATCATTGCTTGTTTTACGCCACCAGTTCTCAACACCAAGCTTATAGGGCGGCTGAGTGCTTGGACGAGCAAATCGATCCCAATAGGCAAGACGGTGGTAGTTTAGGTGCCAGTTTGGAATGCTATAGTGTCTCCATAAGAGTACTCGGTCTAGCGCATTCATTGCGACTATCAGTTCTGCGCGGGTCCTGGCTCGCAATACATGGCCAAGCAGGTCGTCAACGACAGGGTCATTGATACCCGCATAATTTTGGCTGCCCTCGAT
>NZ_LWEY01001514.1:0-959 GCF_001634935.1 Oleiphilus sp. HI0043
AATACTGTAGCTTGAGGGTGAATTTTTTAGTCCACTTAGACTTGATCCTGACGCTTACTGCTTCGGTCTTTGCATTTGTCATTACTGCATAGACTTTCTTTAAGGAGCCGCAATGAAGAGTCAGGATTGGGTGGGGTGCCAATAGCAATACCGACATATGGGGTATAACCTAGTTCTCATAAATCACTAATACCCCCCAAATGGGCGGGTTAATAAAATACATACTCGCCGTATTATTTTTCCTATTCGTTCTATGACTCACAAAGTAATTAAATACTCCAGGCGGATGGATAGTGAAAATAATAAGATCTCGTAATGCTAAGATGATTGCTGGCGTCTCTGTACTCGCTGGAGTTGGCTTTGTCGCTCTTCAAAGTGAACCAGTACAGGAAACGTCAAAGCTTGGCACCCCCAAGAAAATTCAGGAAATAACCATTGGTGTTGAAGCTCAGTCTTTGGCAGAGACTGCGAACATGTCTCCCGATGACGCGCCTTTAGCTATTGAAGACAGGAATGATCCTTTTGAGGGGCGAGAGGTCAAATATCGCTTCCAGCAAATAGCGTCTCATTTTGCTCAGGAGATTAAATACCCTACTTTTTCGCGCCCGATTCATCAGCAACAGGACTTGGTTGAGTATTTACCCAATCGGGCCGTACAGTCTAGTCGACCGATCAATCTTGATGACGTTGATGGAGAGATACAAGAGGTAGGGCCTCGTATTGCTCTCAAGACCTCTAAGTTTAACTATTACCCTGGCGAACCTGTTGTCGCCGTCGCAGATGTGACAGGCATACAAGCTCGTAACTCTGTGCATGTCACGGGGCTAGTTCGAGTTGGTGGACAGATTGTCGCGAAAAACCAAGGTGTTATTCGCTCAGATGACGGTTCTAATCATGCTCACCAGCAATACAGCTTGCATTTTGATGACCTCAGCAATATTCCTGTGAGCGATCAGGGA
>NZ_LWEY01001515.1:0-989 GCF_001634935.1 Oleiphilus sp. HI0043
TTCAATTGGACTAAAGGGTCGCGATTGGCGGGAATGTAATTGACCTGAATTGCGTTCCTTTGCGTTGCAGACAGACGATGTTTATTCTCTTCATCTGGATCTTCCATGTCTCCATCAATAACCCAAATACTCTCGTCGACATCACCTAAAGGACTGTAATCAAAGTTCAGACTTGCTTCTAATCGAACCCTAAATATAACTTCGCCGGTGGAGCTAGAAACAGTAAGTCCATTAATTAAGGGAGGAACCGATGGGTTCCCATCTGCATTAGTAAGGGTAAAGATTGCCTCTATACTTAAGTCCCTTTGTGTATTGGGCTCTGCGTCATCCGCAACATGAAAATCAGAAGGAGATATTCCACGCAATGAGTGATCGATTGAGAATAGTTTATTTAGCGCTTCTAACGCGGCACTTTTTCCTGTTCCATTATGGCCTATAAAAGCTGTAAGCTCTGGTTCAAACTCAATTGTTTGAGGATAGTCACAGGAAATGCTTTTGTAGCCAGAAATGGTAATTGTTTTTAGTAACATGGTATCCCTGCTAACTATCGCAAACTGGATATTGCGAGTACTTCCATTGGTCAAAATGCTCTCTTAAGAGCTAAATGCATTCATTGATATTACCATACGGGTTTAGATTGTGTACGGCCAAATCAGATACTTACTTAACAGCCACATCAATCTTATCAATCAAAAACCGCCCGAACTCAGGACTAAGCTCTAACTTATCGCTACCATAATTTATTGACTTCAAATTAAATCCACCAGCCTTCGTAACAGGTATTTGAGGATATAGTTCGTTAAATTCATTAGCGAGACGGTTTCGTTCTAGATCAAATTCCCACCACCTACTACCAAAATCTCTAGAATAGTTCTTCGATTCAATATACCACCCCCACCGTTTTAACCATGGAGCCTTTTCAATTTCCTCAGCGGTTGCAAACTCAGGTCTGCCAGTAGCCCTAAAATAAGATAGTAGTGAGCAAGACC
>NZ_LWEY01001516.1:0-2029 GCF_001634935.1 Oleiphilus sp. HI0043
AGATCAATGCACTGTCAGTGTACTCCACGGCGGGTTCGGAGTTCGGAATGCCAAACCGTGTTACTGCAAATTGTTATTTTGGTGATGGTGATATCACAGATATCGAGCATCATGCCAAGTTGGGCGGCAATATCCATACTAAGGGGATTTTGATCCTATCGTCTTATTTGTCATCCTTATTTGCAAAAGATGATCTGATGCCTCTATCTGCAAGTATTGCTTTTGAACAGTCTTACGGTGAGGTTGATGGCGATAGCGCGTCGATGGCCGAGTTCTGCGCCTTAATTTCTTCACTTGCTGATGTGCCAATTCTTCAGCACTTCGCAGTGACCGGCTCAGTGAATCAGTTTGGTGAAGTTCAGCCAATTGGTGGCGCAAATGAGAAAATAGAAGGCTTTCTCGATGCTTGTGAGTTAATCGGCAGTGATCAGAAGCAAGCGGTTATTATCCCTAAAAGCAATATTGCCAATCTTATGTTAAGCCAGAAGGTGATTAATGCCGTTAAGAAAAAGCGCTTTAATATCTATGCAGTAACGCATGTTAATGAAGCATTGGAATTGCTAACGGGTTTAAAGACGGGAACGCTTAAAGACGGTATGTACGAGGATGGCAGCATCTTCGGCAAAGTGCACGAGAAGATGGCCAGCTTACGTGAGAAAGAAGAGAGTAAAGATAGCGAAGAAAAGGGTGCTCATGAGAAAAACGCTTAAGCGACTAAAGCGAACAGGTTTTACACTCCTTATAGTGACTTGTGCTAATGTCTTTGCGGATGACTTGCTCTCAGAAAAGCTAATGACCGACGACGTGGTGCTTGAGGGGGTATTTGCACAGGGCGGTTTGTTAAAAGGTAATGTTAAGCCTTCGTACGACGTAAAACTGAATGAACGCGAAATTCGGCTTACGCGAGAAGGGGATTTTATTATTGGCTTTGGTCGCGATGCTGCGCCGGAGCACAAATTAACATTCAGCGCTCCTAATGGTGAACGTCATTCTCTAATTATTGATGTGAAGCAAAGGACTTATCCGACTCAAAGTATTAAAGGTGTTCCTCAAAAAACCGTGACACCCAGTAAGGATAAACTAGCCCGTATAAAACGCGAAACGGCGCTGGTTAAAAATGCTCGTAAAACTGATTCCAGCTTGCTTTACTTTTTGGATGACTTTACGGCACCTATGAGGGCGCCTATTACTGGTGTCTACGGTAGTCAACGGATTTACAACGGTACACCAAAGCGCCCACATTATGGTGTTGATTATGCTGGGCCAGTTGGGGCGCCAGTTTATGCTCCTGCTAGCGGTAAAGTTACGCTGGTCCATGAAGACATGTTTTACTCCGGTGGCACTTTAATTGTTGACCATGGTTATGGACTATCTTCAACCTTTATTCATCTAAGTGAAGTTGTCGTAAAAGAAGGTGAAGATATTGTGGCAGGCCAGGAAATTGCCAAAGTAGGGGCTGGAGGTCGTTCTACAGGTCCGCACCTTGATTGGCGTGTTAATTGGTATGGTACGAGAATTGACCCTCAGCTGGTTCTTTTGATAGCTGGTGATAAGTAAACTTAAAGCGATGGCATTCTTGCTGCAAGATGGTCATCGCATTCCATTCCATTATTACATTTACTTACCTAGTAAACTCAAACCGCATATACGAAGTACATTTCCGTTAAGCGCATTAGCATCGGGGCGGCTGAAAAAGCTCACTCCCTCTGCGATATCTAGCGGCAAGCCACCCTGTGATAATGCATTCATACGTCGCCCTAGTTCACGAGTCAATAAAGGGATTCGCTGGGTCATATCAGTTTCTATAAAGCCAGGTGCAATGGCGTTAATAGTTAGCCCCTGAAGGCCCTGGTCGGCGGTGTGTTGGCTCATCGCTTCAACATAAGAGGCTATTCCGGCTTTAGAGCAGGCGTAATTACTTTGTCCGAAGTTACCTGCAATCCCGGAAATAGAAGATATACAGATGATGCGTGCATTGTTAGCAAGTAGCTTCTTTTCTATTAGCGCACGATTGATATCCAGCACCCTG
>NZ_LWEY01001517.1:0-1199 GCF_001634935.1 Oleiphilus sp. HI0043
GCGTAAACTTCGACAGATGTTTCAGTTCTCTCTTGCTGGCGTCATTAGAAATCAGGATCTTGCTGAAAACTTTTCCTACCTTTATAAAGTCGTATCTCGTCTCGAGAAATTTTGCCAGGGAACACCCATTGGAAAAATCTGGTGGGTAGCCGTTGGTTTCCTCGATGCTATTCGAGGCGATGAAGAAGGTATCAGCTCTGCAACAAAGCAACTCTTGCGTGAGCTCGATCACCAAATAAAACTGATGATCGATGAACCGCAGACCATTCTAGCGAAGCCTTTACCGACGGACTTACTAAAGAATTTACTGTATTACGTTGCAAAAAGTGCAATTGACAGTCAGCGCATCCAAGAGCTAAAAGCGTCCTTTAGCTTGGCTCAAGCCTTACCAAGCGAACAAGAAGTTGATGCCGAGCGTGAGAAACTGCATCGTCCAGGCGCTGAAACAATGAGCTCAGTTGTTGAGGTCTTAAGTGAAGAACTCAGCCACGTCAAAGAACAGCTAGATCTATACGTTCGCGATGACGATAAAGACAATACTCAGCTGCTTGAGCTAGTACCTCAATTAACTCAAATTGCTAATACCATGGCTGTTCTGGGCTTAGGTGTAGCCCGCAAGCTGGTGCTAGAGCAAATTAGCCGCATAGAAGAAATCGCTGAAAGCAGTGAACCAGCTAGCGACCAAGTATTAATGGATATGGCAGGTGCCCTGCTATATGTCGAAGCTAATCTGAGCTCACTCAGCGATGCGAGAGAACAGAGTGAAGAAGAGCAAAACGAATTTGTTGTACCCGCTGAACACTTCGAAAGTGCGCATAATGCCGTTATCTATGAATCACGAAATGGCTTGGAACAAGCAAAAAACAGCATCGTCAACTTTATAGCATCTCAGTGGGATCACGCCGAGATAGAGGATGTCCCAGACCTCTTAGACAGTATTCGCGGTGGCTTACAAATCATCCCGCTTACACAGGCGGCAAAGCTTCTTGAGTCTTGCAGCACCT
Organism: Oleiphilus sp. HI0043; assembly: GCF_001634935.1. Lineage (NCBI taxonomy): Bacteria > Pseudomonadati > Pseudomonadota > Gammaproteobacteria > Oceanospirillales > Oleiphilaceae > Oleiphilus > Oleiphilus sp. HI0043. The sequence continues at coordinate 1,005 of NZ_LWEY01001517.1, forward strand.
ATATTCGTGACTCCTTATTAAGCGATAAGCATATTCCTGACTGGCAACAACTGGATCGTCTCGCCGATGCGATTACCAGTATTGAGTATTATATGGAGCGCCTCTCAGAAGGGGCTCAAGACAATGACGGTATACTTAAGGTTGCCGAAGAGAGCGTCTCTAAACTTGGCTTTCCGACTCACGAAACCACAGAAG
>NZ_LWEY01001518.1:0-684 GCF_001634935.1 Oleiphilus sp. HI0043
CGTCTTCTTTAGTCACGTTATTCAAATCAATGCGCTTAGCACTGTCGCCAGCTTCCCAAGTAATCTCAGGCCAGTCTTCAAGACTTGGAGGTGTTTGCAATGCCGGGCCGGAGCCATCTAACACAAAGTGAGCATGACGTGTGGCAGCACAGTTTGGAATCATTACGACAGGCAATGATGCAGCATGCGTTGGATAGTCGTTAATTTTTACGTCCATAACCGTTGTTAAGCCACCAAGGCCTTGAGCACCGATACCCAGGTCGTTGACCTTATCCATAATCTCTAAACGTAACTCTTCAACACGATTTTGAGGGCCACGCTTACGAAGCTCATGAATATCAATCGGCTCCATCAAAGCTTCTTTCGCCATCACGGCAGCTTTTTCAGCTGTACCACCGATGCCTATACCCAACATGCCTGGCGGGCACCAGCCAGCGCCCATCGTAGGAACCGTTTTCAGAACCCAGTCAACAATACTGTCACTAGGGTTCAACATCGCCATTTTTGACTTATTCTCGGAACCACCGCCTTTTGCAGCAACTTGGACGTCGACAGTGTTGCCTTCGACAATCTCATAGTGGATCACAGCAGGTGTATTGTCTTTAGTATTCTTACGAGCGCCGGCAGGGTCATCTAGGATTGAAGCACGTAAGACGTTATCTGGATGAGTGTAAGCACGACGTA
>NZ_LWEY01001519.1:0-1113 GCF_001634935.1 Oleiphilus sp. HI0043
TTTTTGACGGCACGTATGGTGTTGTTTTCAAAAATGCCCTCTGGTTCGGCGCTTAGGACTTGTACATCACTCACGCTTCCATTCAAGCCTATAGTGAAGCTAATATTAACCCATCCTTCCAGTCTTGCGCGTTTTGCTCTTCTGGGGTAGAGCGGGTCTGGCGTGAGCAAGGGAAACAGTTGCTCATCAAAACTCGGGGCGGCACTTTGTATGGGTTTAAGGGAACTTGCCGGGAATTCAGGTGGGCTTAATGAAAGTGGCACCGAAGGTGTATCGATAGGGCTCAAGTCTAGCGAAAGCTTTGGAAGCCGGGGGTTAAACGCTGCTTGATCGATTAGTTTGGGTTTGGGTGGTTCAGGTTCTGCTTCTTCGGGTGGTGGCAGCTCTTCTTCTTGCTCGGGCGCGCTTGAAGAGTTTGCTTCAATCCGAATGAAGTCAATGCTGAGAAATTTGTAGATCGCAGCTTCGACGCTAAGCGGAGTAATCAGACTCGTCATAAGCTTGCTAATGGCTAATACACAGATTATGGCTAATAGGGCGGCGAGTACCCAACGTGTAAGGCTTTGACTTAGCGGCAGTCGACAAATGGTGTTATCCATAAACCTAGATTCCACTGTTTGATTCTTTGCGTGTCGCAACGGCGATGTTCTTGGCGCCTGCAAGTTTGCACTGGTCCAATGCCTGTATCAATAAACCGGTCCGTGCATGCTCATCGGCCTGGAGGATGACAGTGCTTTCTGGCGACTCACTCAATAAACGCTCAATATTGCGTCTGATGGTTTGTGGTTCAACTTGCCGTTGATCGATCCACACTTTATTTTGAGCTGTGATTGCTACAATAATTGCCTGTTGAGGCAGTGTGCTGGATGTCTGGGCTTGAGGGCGGTTAATGTTAGCGCCCGCTTCGCGAATGAAACTGGTGGTAACAATAAAGAAAATTAGCAGAATGAATACGACATCCAACATTGGTGTCATATTGATTTCTACGTCTTCTTCTTCATTGTTGAAAAAAGGAAAGCGCGTTCTCATGCCTTGACGCCCCCTTCTTCTAATAGGGGGAATTGATGCTTGAGTATACCTCAAGCATCAATTCCCCCTATTAGAAGAAGGGGG
>NZ_LWEY01001520.1:0-1132 GCF_001634935.1 Oleiphilus sp. HI0043
GAAGGTAATCACCCTTATACAGGGCCGGGTGAATTTGCCGGTTTCAACTGTGCGTCGTGCCACGGTTATCAAATCACTTACCAAAACGTCAATGGCGAAGATGAAACAAAGGTTTTCCCTGGCTTGCCTAACCCTGAATGGACCATGAAGTGGACAGTTTTACAGACGCCGCTAAAAACCTTCAAGGGCATTTATGAGAAGGAGCCAGGGCCAGACTGGGCACCGGAAGAAGAAAAAGTTGCCAAAGATATGTTGATCTATCATATGCCTGCCGGTGCCGGTGAGCATAACTTGGTTAGAATCAAAGGAGAGGGCAGCCATACCGATAATGATTATCAGTTTTCACCGATCGCAATTCCAAATGTGACCAACTATATGTCGATTCGACGTTCTCTGTCGCATACCGAATCCTATGTCGGTTTTGAAGGTTCTTATGTGCATGCAGAAGAGCCGGACGGTGCGCAAGGGGCAATGAGAAAAGCGCCTTTACAAGCCTTAACCGCGTACATGACCCAGCTTGATGAGGACGATGACTTACTACGTGAAATTGGTATGTATCGCTGGTTGAAGCAGAAGGGTTTACTTGTCGACCAAACAGAAACCGGTACAGTCATAGAGACCTATACCGAGATGGTACCGCAGCCGCCTAAGCGGGGCTGGTTTGGTATTAAGATACCTCAACCAGATAAAGAGGTAACGAAAACGCGCGAAATACCAGCATTGCAAGAAGGACAGTTTATTAGCCAGGGCTGGCAGTCCTATCCAAAAGTTTCTGCAGCGATAGCAAGAGGTAAAGAGACCTTCGATCGCGATTGCGGCAGCTGCCACAATGATGGCGTCGGTGCCAACACAAATGAAAAGATGTTGCGTTTGGATGAAGTTGGCAGATTTTTCTCTCCAACGATTTACCAAAAAGAGGTCGAGTCGATTCGCGCGACATTCTTACGTGATATGTACTGGGTGCAGAATCGTGGCTTGCTATCTGACGGTCACGTGAGAAATATGAGTGATCTGGTATCTCCAGCTCGTTGTGATAGCAACTCTGAAATGTACCAACAATATTACACCTTGCATGCACCGGTTCGACCTGCGCCCGGCTCTGTCGATCAGCCGATTACTACACCGGACTTAA
>NZ_LWEY01001521.1:0-1036 GCF_001634935.1 Oleiphilus sp. HI0043
ACGTGATGCAAACGGTGATTTCACAGCGCATGTCGATTCCGTTTACTGCTGAGCCTTTGAATCTGTATCGCTCCTTACGCTGTTTGAATCCTTCTCCCTATATGTACTTTTTGAACTTGGGCGAGTTTCATATTGTCGGCTCATCACCTGAAATACTTGCGCGCGTAGAAGAGGGTGAAGTTACTGTTCGGCCGATTGCTGGTACTCGCAAGCGCGGCATGAATGAAGAAGAAGACTTAGCCTTAGAGAAAGACCTACTCGCAGATCCTAAAGAATGCGCCGAGCATTTGATGCTAATCGATTTAGGACGAAATGATGCTGGCCGCGTTAGTGAAATTGGCAGTGTAGAGCTCACCGATAAAATGGTGATAGAGCGCTACTCTCATGTTATGCACATTGTCTCGAACGTGACCGGCAAGCTAAAACCCGATACCAGTCCGATTGATGTATTACGCGCGACTTTCCCTGCCGGTACTCTAAGTGGTGCCCCGAAAATTCGTGCGATGGAAATCATCGATGAGCTTGAGCCGGTTAAGCGGGGCGTTTATGGCGGCGCTGTTGGTTACCTCTCATGGAATGGCAATATGGACACGGCGATTGCCATTCGCACCGCGGTCATAAAAGACCAGGTATTGCATATTCAAGCCGGTGCGGGAGTCGTTGCAGACTCGGTACCGCAAAGTGAGTGGGATGAAACCATGAATAAAGGGCGCGCTGTATTCAGAGCGGTGGCAATGGCAACTCAAGGCTTAGACGGGTAAGGAGAAAAACAATGCTATTAATGATTGATAACTACGACTCGTTTACCTACAACGTTGTTCAGTACTTGGGCGAACTCGGTGCCGATGTTCATGTTTACCGTAACGATGAAATTACCATCGAAGAAATTGAAGCGCTAAAACCTAGTAAAATTGTGATTTCACCTGGCCCCTGTACGCCAAACGAAGCCGGTGTATCACTGGCTGCCATTGAGCACTTTAAAGGCAAGCTTCCAATTCTTGGTATTTGTTTGGGTCACCAAAGTATTGGCCAGGCT